>JAUXDP010000009.1 GCA_030618325.1 Methylococcaceae bacterium
AAACTGTTGATACTTCTGATAGTTGGATTTTTGAGCGGACAGGCATAAAAAGCAGGCGCATTGCAGAAGAAAGTGAAACTGCTTCAAGTATGGCAGAGATTGCGGCCAGACAAGCCATCGATGCAGCCCAAATAGAACCCAGAGAAATTGATCTTATCATTGTTGCAACCGGTTCGCCTGATCGAGTTTATCCTAGTACCGGGTGTTTACTTCAACATCGTTTGGGTGTGAAAAACTGTGTTGCTTTTGATGTTCAGGCTGCTTGTTCCGGTTCTATCTTTGCGCTGAGTATTGCTGATCAATATATTAAGTCGGGTGCCGCAAAAAAAGTTTTGATCGTTGGTGCTGAAATTTGTTCACGATTTATAGATTGGACTGATCGTGGGACATGTATCCTTTTTGGAGATGGTGCAGGAGCCGTGATATTAGAAAGTTCTGATCAGGCCGGCATCATGTCAACCCACATTCATTCTGATGGCCGATTTGAGGAATTGCTGTATTTACCAAATCCTCAAGGGCAAGACGGCTCTGAGGAAAAAGGCCATATCCAGATGCGTGGCAATGAGGTGTTTAAAGTTGCGGTAAATACCTTGGGCGACATTGTCGATGAAACTCTTGCCGCCAATAATTTAAATAAATCAGATATTGATTGGCTGGTGCCTCATCAGGCAAATACGCGTATTATTGCTGCGACTGCAAAAAAACTTAAAATGTCTATGGATCAAGTAGTTTTAACACTACAAGACCAGGGCAATACCTCTTCAGCCTCTGTTTTGTTGGCATTCAATGAAGCCGTACGAGACGGGCGAATTCAAAGAAACCATTTAGTGCTTTTAGAAGCGTTTGGTGCCGGGTTTACCTGGGGCTCTGCTTTAATAAGATATTGATAACCATGGATAATAAAAATTATAATCTGGCTTTCGTTTTCCCAGGACAAGGTTCGCAATCAGTTGGGATGCTGGAAGAACTAGCTCAAACCTATTCCTCCGTTGAACAAACTTTTTCCAAGGCTTCAGAAATTTTGGATAAAGACTTGTGGCAATTAGTAACTAATGGACCAGTTGAAGATTTAAATCTAACTTATAATACTCAGCCTGCCATGCTCGCTGCAGGCGTTGCAGTTTGGCAAGTCTGGTGTGAGCGTTCTAAGATAAGACCATCCTGGATGGCTGGACATAGCTTGGGTGAATATACGGCTTTAGTTTGTTCAGGAGCCATGGTATTTGAAGACGCTATAGCTCTAGTCGCTGAGCGAGGCACATTAATGCAAGAGGCTGTTCCTAATGGAGAAGGAGCAATGGCAGCGATTTTGGGACTAGATGAACCTCAGGTAGTAAAATTATGCGAGGAATCTGCAGAGGGGCAAGTTGTTTCACCTGTAAATTTTAATGCGCCTGGACAAGTTGTCATTGCCGGACATGTTGCCGCCGTAGAGCGAGCTATGACTGCTGCAAAAGATGCGGGTGCGAAACGTGCCGTGAAGCTTCCAGTCAGTGCTCCATCACATTGTTCCTTAATGGAGTCAGCTGCTACTAAATTAGCGGATCGGTTACAAAATATCAATATAGAAACGCCTGACGTCACTCTGATTCATAATGTTGATGTGGCGTCACATAGTGCGCCAGAAGTCATTCGCAACGCTTTAAAAGAACAGCTGTTTAAACCTGTACGTTGGGTAGATACCATTAGATTCATGCATGACCAGGGTGTAAGTAAGTTTGTTGAATGTGGCCCTGGCAAAGTCCTTAAGGGTTTAAATAAACGCATCATTAAAGAGGCTGAGCATTTTACAGTCTATGATCCTGATACCCTAAATAATGTTTTGGAGCAAATAAATGACTAAACAAGTTGCTTTAGTTACCGGTGCCAGTCGCGGTATTGGTCGAGCTATCGCCGAACGATTGGCAAAAGATGGTTTTTTTGTTGTGGGGACGGCCACTTCAGATGTCGGCGCTGAGTCAATTTCTGAATTTTTGGGTGAAAATGGCAAAGGGATGAAACTCAATGTAACTGACCCTGAGTCTGTTAGTCAGATAGTTAAATCTATTGCAGAAACAATGGAGCCCCCAACAGTATTGGTGAATAATGCGGGTATAACTAAAGATAATTTGCTGATGCGCATGAAAGATGATGAATGGGATGACATCATTAATACCAATCTGACATCCGTATTTAGACTATCTAAAGCGTTTTTACGTGGCATGATGAAGGCTAAAATCGGGCGTATTATTAATATTTCATCGGTTGTAGGTGCTACTGGTAATGCTGGGCAGGCAAATTATGCTGCGGCTAAAGCTGGAATGGTCGGTTTTACCAAATCAATGGCCAAAGAAGTGGGTTCGCGCAATATCACCGTAAATACGGTAGCACCTGGGTTTATTGATACTGACATGACGCGTGACTTGCCCGAACAAAGTAAGCAGGTTTTGTTGGATGCCATACCCCTTGCACGACTTGGAAATGTTGATGAAATAGCTCATGCAGTTTCTTTTTTAGCTTCTGAAGGTGCGGCATATATAACTGGTGAAACTTTACATGTCAATGGTGGCATGTTTATGGCTTAGTTTTCTGTAATTACTCAGCGCATTCATCTTTTGTCCCATTACGGCGCTATTTCTGCACTTGAATGATCACATATGTCTAATATGCCCACATTCTTCGTGCAAAAATGTCTTGTACTGGAACAAAATATAAACACACTGAGCAGCAACAGTTTTCTATTTTATTTCTAATTGTGATATTTAATTAATTTCAAGTATAATTCGCCAACCGTTTGGAATATCCGATGGTTGATTTTTTAAACAAAACTATTATTTGAATTGCTGTTTGCATTTTGTATAACTTCTTGGCAAGCATTAATTGAGGACAGAAAATTATGAGTAACGTTGAAGAACGTGTAAAAAAAATTGTTGCTGAGCAACTGGGTGTAAAAGACGATATAACCAATGAAGCCTCTTTTGTAGACGATCTGGGCGCTGATTCCCTGGATACCGTTGAGCTGGTAATGGCGCTAGAAGAAGAATTCGAATGTGAAATTCCAGATGATGAAGCCGAAAAAATAACAACAGTACAGCAAGCTATCGATTACGTGACAAAAAACGCGTAACTCCCTTTCTTAGTGGATGGGCCAAGGTTCATCCACTATGTCTATTCTTATTTGATTTAAAAGGCATACCACTTGAATACACGTCGAGTTGTCATAACTGGATTGGGCGCAGTTACGCCTTTAGCAAATACTGTATCCGAAACCTGGGATGGTATTATTAATGGAAAAAGTGGTATAAGTGCCATTGATTCATTTGATATTTCACCGTTTGCCAGTCGATTTGGTGGGGTTATTAGGGGTTTAGATATAACAGAATATATCCCAGCCAAAGATGCTAAGCGGATGGATGGTTTTATCCATTACGGCATTACTGCTGGTTGTCAGGCAATCGAAGACTCAGGTTTAGAAGTTACAGACGAAAATGCTGAGCGAATAGGTGTTGCTATAGGGGCGGGTATTGGTGGCATTACGGGTATTGAAGAATGCTATGCGACCTATGAAAAAGGTGGGCCCAGGCGGATTTCTCCATTTTTCGTGCCCGGGAATATAATCAATATGATCTCCGGTAACCTTTCAATCAAATATGGTTTAAAAGGTCCTAACTTCGCAATTGTTACTGCGTGTACCACGGGTACGCACAATATAGGTGATGCCTTCAGGATCATTAAATACGGTGATGCGGATGTTATGGTTGCTGGTGGTGCTGAACGTTGCACGACTTCTCCAACTGCCATGGGAGGATTTGCCTCCGCTAAAGCCCTATCCCGCCAAAATGATAACCCTCAAACTGCAAGCCGACCTTGGGATATCGATCGGGATGGATTTGTACTGAGCGATGGAGCAGGTGTTATTGTAGTCGAAGAATTAGAGCATGCCAAAACACGTGGAGCCAAAATTTATGCTGAAATAGTGGGTTATGGTATGAGTGGCGATGCCTATCATATGACTGCCCCTTCCGAAGGTGGGGAAGGAGCCGCCCGTTGTATGAAAAATGCTTTACGCGATGCTGGCTTAAACCCTGATCAGGTGGATTATATCAACGCCCATGGTACTTCAACTCCTGCCGGTGATATTTGCGAAACACAAGCTATGAAAACCGCGCTAGGCGACCATGCTTATAAAGTTGCCATAAGTTCAACAAAATCTATGATTGGACATCTATTAGGAGCGGCAGGAGGCGTTGAAGCTATCTTTTCCGCACTAGCAATTAAACACCAAATTGCCCCACCTACTATCAACCTGGATAATCAAGATTCGGCCTGTGACCTGGATTTTGTACCACATACGGCCAGGAATATGAAAATTGATGTGGCCATGTCTAACTCATTTGGTTTTGGTGGGACTAATGGTACGCTGATATTTAAGCGCTATTCATAGATATTAAGCCATTGTTAACCCATGATCTTAATCAATGGCGAAGAGAAACCCTGTCTTGATTTTTCTGACCGAGGTCTCCAGTATGGAGATGGACTATTTGAAACTATTGAAGTTAAAAATGGCCAGGCCGTATTTTTAAACCAGCACCTCGACCGTTTAAGTGCAGGCTGCCAGAAATTACTGATCCCTTTCAGCAATATTTCTGATCTAAAAAATGAAATCGAAACAGTTATCTCTAATCAAGAGCGTGCTGTTTTAAAAGTATTAATAACACGCGGGGTAGGTGGGAGAGGCTATCAGCAGCCGGAATTCATTAAACCCACCAGAATAGTTACTCTTCATCCTTTTCCGCAATACCCAGATTCATTCAAAACCCAAGGGGTTAAGGTTAGATTTTGCCATTCCCGATTGGGGTTAAACCCAAATCTAGCCAGAATCAAACATTTAAATCGCCTGGAGCAAGTGATGGCTCGCTCTGAATGGCAAGGGGCAGACTTTCAGGAAGGGTTAATGCTCGATATCAATGATAATGTTGTTGAAGGGACAATGAGCAATCTTTTTCTAGTAAAAAACAGTTGCTTGTATACCGCAAAATTAGATCAATGCGGAATATTGGGTATTATAAGGGAAATTGTTTTTCTAGCTGCGGCAGACTTACAGATAAAAATAGTTGAAAACAGACTGCAGACACAACAATGCTATGAGGCTGATGAATTGTTCCTGACCAATTCCATTATTGGATTATGGCCTATCAAGCAACTTCAGCAGCAAGTGTGTAAAATTGGCCCCATCACACAGAGAATTATGCAGTGGTTCGAACAATATAAAAACCGGGATTTATGTCATTAGTCACAAAGTTATTAGGGATATTCATATTGCTTCTTAGTATAGGAGTCAGCTGGGCATGGATGAGCTATCAAAATTCTTTAAAAACTCCGGTTATTTTTGGGCAAATGATTTTGTTTGAAATCGAGAAGGGTAATAACTTTAACCAAATTACCGAGAAATTAGTCAAATATGATGTAAAGATAAACCCTATATGGTTTAAATTGCTTGCTTATCAAAAAGATCTAACCCATAAGCTTAAAGCGGGCGAATATCATTTAAATCCTGGTCTAACTTCTTCTGAATTACTCACAGTTTTGGTTTCCGGCAAAGCGATACAATATTCAATCACTTTTCCAGAGGGTTGGACTTTTAAACAAATTCGTAAGCGAATAAAACAAAACTCCAAAATCAAGCAAACACTTGATAAATTAGATGGTATTGCTGTATTGGCAAAATTGGATAGCAAAGAAAAACACCCAGAGGGGTTGTTTTTTCCAGACACGTATCATTTTGATAAACATGCCACCGACATCTCGTTGTTGCAACGTGCGTATAACAAAATGCAGCAAACACTTCACAAAGAATGGCAATCGAAGGCATCGGATATTCCTCTGAAAACACCTTATGAAGCGTTAATATTAGCTTCGATAGTAGAAAAAGAAACGGGGAAAGCATCAGAACGACAGCAAATTGCTGGTGTTTTTACCAGAAGACTACGCAAAGGTATGTTGTTACAAACTGATCCAACTGTGATATATGGAATGGGTGATGAGTATAAAGGTGATATTCGCTATAAAGATCTAAGAAAACCTACGCCCTATAATACTTATGTCCTTAAGGGTTTGCCACCGACCCCTATAGCCATGCCTGGAAAAGAAGCTATCCATGCGGCGCTGCATCCGGCAAAGGGCAACAGTATCTATTTTGTCTCACGCGGAAATGGTTCTCATGTGTTTTCTGCTACGCTCAGAGACCACAACAATGCCGTCAACCTTTTTCAAAGGAAGGGTAATTGACTTCAGGCAAATTTATTACCCTGGAAGGTGGTGAAGGGGTTGGAAAATCAACAAATATTCAATTTGTTAAAGAATATTTAAAAGCACAAAATATACCCGTTGTTTTAACCAGAGAACCGGGGGGCACGCCCGTTGCAGAAGCGATACGGGAATTACTATTAGAAAAACATAGTGAACCTTTTTCAGTGCAAAGTGAACTATTATTGATGTTTGCCGCTCGCGCACAACATCTATCTCAAGTCATCCAGCCCAATTTAAAAAAAGGAACTTGGGTGTTATGTGATCGATTTACCGATGCGACCTATGCTTATCAAGGAGGCGGCCGAAAACTGGACAACAATACGATTGCTTGGCTAGAAAATTTAGTACAAGGCGATTTTCGTCCAGATTTAACCTTATTGCTGGATACCCCCATAGAAATAGGCCTTAGTCGTGCAAAAGCAAGAAATACTCTAGATCGATTCGAATCAGAGCAAGTAGTTTTTTTTGAAGCGGTCAGATCAGTCTACCTAGCTCGAGCTCGACAATTTCCAGAGCGAATTAAAATTATTAAAGCCGATCAGCCCCTGGCTAATGTACAAAAGGATATAGTTGAGATCCTAAAACAGGTTGTAGACTGATGCATAATGATGGGGAACTATTTCCCTGGTTAGAATCTTCCTGGTCACAGCTTGAAGCATATATAAAGAATGACCGCATCCCTCAAGCCTTAATGGTCACAGGAAAAAAAGGGCTCGGCAAGCAGCAACTGGTCCATCAATTTGCAAAATCTCTACTTTGCCAACAAGTAACATCGGAATGTCAGGCATGTGGCCAGTGCCAAAGCTGTAAACTACTAATTGCACAGACCCATCCTGATTTATGTGTTGTTCAACCCGATGAGCCAGGAAAAAATATCACTATCAATCAAATTCGTAAGCTAATCAGCTTTTTAAGTTTGACATCCCAGTATGGTACACATCGCCTGATTATTATCCATGATGCAGAGCAGATGAATAATGCAGCCGCTAATAGTTTCCTTAAGTGTCTTGAGGAACCCACAGAACGCACCACCATTATACTTGTCAGCGATAATCCCCATACTCTCCCTGCAACTGTGATTAGTCGTTGCCAAAAGCTGAAAATAAATTCTCCGAAACGTGAGCACGGGAAGTCCTGGTTGCAGCAACAACATCTTTCAGGCGACAGTGATCTTGATACCCTGCTCAGCCTGTCCCAAGGAGCCCCACTTCTAGCTCAACAGTATGCTAATGAGCAGATTCTGACATTAAGAAAATCTTGTTTTACTGCCTGGCTGGATATTGCAGAAAGCCGAGTTAACCCAGTTAGTATTGCCGAACAATGGTTGCAACTGTCTGATTCGATGCTGTTATTTTGGCTGACAACCTGGGTTACGGATACTATTAAATGCTACTTCCATAATAATCCTGTGGATTGCTATAATCCAGACTTCACACATCACTTGCAAGAATTGGCGCAACGACTAGAATTAAAGAGACTCTTTAAATATTATGATCTGCTGTTAAGACAAAAACACAATCTGTCTACACAGTTGAATAAACAACTAATTTTTGAAGAAATACTGATTAATTGGTCGCAAATAACCCGCATGAAATAATTATGGCAGAAGCTCCAGCAAGACAAGGTATCTTGTCACTTTCGATAAAAGATAAAAATGCATTACATGCCGCCTACATGGCTTTTGTAGTTAATGGCGGATTGTTCATACCGACCAACCGTGACTATGAAATGGGCGAAGAGGTATTTATGCTGTTGAGTTTAATGGAAGAAACTGAAAGAATACCCATTGCTGGTAAAATTATCTGGAAAACCCCTGCTGGTTGTGAAGGTTATCGAGCAACAGGCATAGGCGTTCAATTTAGTGACCAGGATGGTGGAACGGCAAGAAGTAAAATTGAAACTTATCTGGCCGGTTCCCTTGAGTCATCGCGCTCGACTCATACTATGTAATAATACATCACCACAACAGGTTCTAAGAGCACATTGGTGATGTGGAAACACTATAACTAAATAATGTTTATCGATTCCCATTGTCACCTTGATCGTATTGATCTAACACCCTATCAAAATGATTTTTCCAGCTTTATGCGAGAAGCGGAAGATAGCCAGATAGAACACATGCTTTGCATCAGCATAGATCTGGAATCTTTTCCAGCAATGCAAAAACTGGTTGCTGATTATCCAAATATTTCCTTAACAGTCGGCGTACACCCCAATGTAACAGATGGCCATGATCCCTCATCTGATGAATTGATAAAATTGGCACAGGATTCAAGGGTCATCGGAATAGGGGAGACCGGGCTGGATTATTTTCGCAGTGAAGGAGATTTAACCTGGCAGCATAATCGATTTAAAAATCATATTGGAGCCGCTAAACGGTTAAATAAACCCCTGATTATTCATACCCGCGAAGCTAAAGAGGACACTATACGAATCTTGAGTGAAGAAAATGCAGCTGAGGCGGGGGGAATTATCCATTGTTTTACAGAAGACTGGGCCTTTGCAAAACAAGCGCTGGACTTGAATTTTTATATTTCATTCTCTGGTATTGTCACTTTTAAAAATGCTCAAGACATCAAAGAAGTAGCAAAAAAAGTCCCCGCAGATCGTTTTTTAATTGAAACTGATTCGCCATATCTGGCACCCGTACCTTTTCGGGGTAAACCCAATTATCCAATCTATGTGAAACATGTAGCTGAACATATCGCTGAACTTAGAAATACTTCAATTAATCAAATAGCTGAACAGAGCCGAGATAATTTCTATCGATTGTTTGGTATCCCGGCGTGAAATAAAATAGGGAAAATTCCTTGCGCTTTGTTATTATTCACCGCGAAGTATGCGAAGGGAAATCAAGGTAAAATTCGTGTCCTTCGTGGAAAAATCAAACATTTATCCTGGTTTTATACCAGAAACCGAAATAATATTCATAGAACAAAAAAAGCAATCATCATCAGCTGCCTGTTGTAATTGTTCTCGCCAACTGGCTAGCTCATCCTTACTGATAGCGTTTGCGGCTGATGCCCGTTCTTCAATGACTTGAAGCCGTACTAAATTACTGAAAGCTCCTAGATTGGTGGTAAACAAAGGAAAGATGTTTATTTGAATGTCGGAAATACCCGCTTCCCGAAATAACCGAAATAAACTACGCCCTGTATATCCACTCGCCATCACTTCATCTCTATGAAACTGGAATAATTTCATTTCTGTGTCAACTGTGTGACCATCTATCGATAAACTACTCCAGTCCGAATCAGTTACTACAATATGTCCTTTGGGCTTGGTGACTCGGTACATCTCTTTCAGGGTTGTCAATGGATCAGTAAGATGCATAAACACACGCTCGCTACGACAACTGTTGAAATAGTTGTTATCAAAGGGTAGGGCAGCCACGTCGTGGACATGAAATTCTACATTCTCAGAGACTCCTAGAGACCCAGCCAGAGTTTTCGCCTCTGCTATCATCTCTGAGTCGTGATCAATACCTACCGCTAATCCATTCTGAGATACCTGTTTCGCTAATCCAGCAACATCAATCCCAGGGCCGCAACCCACATCTAAAACTCGATCGCCAGATGCTATCGACATTTTTTCATAACTAGATTTCTTTATTTCTTTAAATACCAGCGATGCATTTTCAAGATAATCTTTATTAACATATCCTTGGTGATTATTCATTTGGCTTCCTCAGTAAAAAATTTATTTTTGACTACACTCTAAGAATAGAACAATTTTTTGATAACAACTTCACATTTTGCCGAGTTAAATAGAATGACAGCTGAAGTTATTGAACTAGACAGGCTAAGACAGTGAAGTAATAATGAAAAAGAGGAAAAGCAGTGCTACAACATTACCAAAAATATTTTTACGCAGTACACGCCAATACACCTGAGCTGAAAACAATAGCTTATAAACTTCGTTATAAGATTTATGCCGAAGAATATGGTGAAGAGGTTTTTAATACGGGTAAGAATCTGAAAATAGAAATGGATGAATATGATGATGAGGCTTGTCACTGTTTACTATTCCATAAACCAACTCATACGCCTATCGGCTATATCCGTTTAGTCCCCTATAATGAAAGGTCAAAAAGGCAGTTACCTATAGAACATATTTGTAATGATGGTTTTGACACTAATATTATCTCTTTAGCAGAGTTAAGGTCCAAAGAGACTGGCGAAGTGTCCCGAATGGCCATAGAGTCCTCATTCAGGCGTCGTGCTTACGATGTGTCATTTCAATTAAGAGATAAAAGTAGCTCAGGTACCAACAACAGGCGGATGAAAATAAATTATCTGCCGTTGTGTCTAGCTTTAATGGGTGTGCTTTCATGCCAAGAGACAAAACTAACTTTCTCAGTGGCATTAATGGAACCCAAATTGGCCAAACTGTTAAAAATGTTTGGTATTCAGCTAAAGCAAATTGGCAGCGTCATTGAATTTCATGGTCAACGGGCACCATTTGTTCTTTATCCGCAGAGTTCTTATGATAGCTTAAGGCCTGGGTTTCGAGAACTTTGTGCCCAGATAAAAGAGGAATTAAACTTTACGGGTGATATTCCGCAATTACCAATGCTTGATCCAATTCATCCAACGAATTATAAAAATGTGGGGAAAAACGAATCCCTCCACCCCGCAACGCGCACATTACATCACTAGATTGAAGGTGTTTGAATAATTCTGCATTACTGTATGTCTGATGGGTGAATACAGTGATGCCAGACTTTAATTTGCTACTGGCTAAAGACAGTAACTTTAACCGACTAGATTGCTGGATTTTTTCAATTAGATATTCAGCATTTGCAATCACCCTTTGTTCAATTTCAGACATACCTATTTCCAATAATAGGGAAAGGCTGGCTGATAGGGCATGGATAGCCAACATGTTGGGACTGCCACATTCAAATCTTCTTGCTGTAGGATGAATCTTCCAAGGTTTATTTTCGTAATTGGAGATATCTTCTATCATATGCCATCCGAACTGAGTTAGTTCGAGTTCATTTCTAGCTTTAGGTGTAGAGTAAAATACCCCTAACCCTTCTGGTCCTAACATCCATTTATGGCCATCTGCCATAACAAAATCAGCTTGATATTCCTGAACGTCAAATTCCACAGCACCAATACTTTGTATGGCATCAATACAAAACAGGATATTATGTTTTTTACAAAACTCACCGATTTGCCTTAAATCCATTCTCAAGCCAGAGGCAAACTGAACCGAACTAATGGTAATTAGCCGCGTATTTCGATCAACCAAATCAAATAAAGCTTGCTCAGGGGTTAAACTGCTTGAAAGGTCAGCTTCTCTAAATTCCACACCCTGATTTCTCAATGATTGCCAGGGAATGCGATTTGATGGAAATTCATCTCGACTGGAAACAATATTCTCTCCGTCTTGCCAAGTTAGCCCATATGCCACGAAGGATAGTGCTTCCGAAGTGTTTTTTACCAAAGCAATATCATCGGCTGATGGCGCGTTAATTAAGCTTTTTAATTGGTGTCTTAATAGTTTTTCTTTCTGTAACCATTCAAGATAATACTTAGTACCATAGGTGGTATTTTGACTAGCAAACTCAATGATTGCTTGGGATGTTCTTTTTGGCCATGGAGCAACAGCAGCGTGGTTGAGATAAATCAATTGTTCAGAAAGTGGAAATTCCTGCTGTTTATAGTTGGCCATATCTTTCGTTAATTTTCTTTAAAGAATGCGATTATTCACTTTAAACCTGAAAAGTCCGTTGCTAACTGAGATTTTGTGCAAGTTGTTGATTCCTTGATGCTTTAAAAAAACTATTATTCGATGGGTGAAGTTAAGATTTTGTTAAAGCAGTGAAATCAATATCGTACAATAAAACTCTGCTCCCAATTGTTTTCACGAGTAGATACCTTTCTTAAATAAAGTATTATTTCAGTGTTTTATTAATGGTATTACTGGGTTTTGTGAATAATATTTCACTGACTATTATTCTTTCGTTTTTTCTCTTATTATAGTCACGATTTTTTCCTGAATATAACGCGCCCACCAAGGCTGTGGAAAATTCCAACCAATAAATGCCCCTACCAAAACCCAAAATAATGTACCCATAGTTTTACCTCTCTATATTGTTACCAGTTAATCTTTATGAATAATGTAATTATAATTACGCCTAGTTGATTATGACAAACTACTTTGATAAATGAAAAATTATTTAATATTGAATAATTTAAGCAATAATCTGTATAATATTTCGAAGTTGTGCATTAATTGGCATGAAATATGCCAAAAATAATAAAAAAGCTTTACATCTATTTTTAATGGATAAGGGGTGTTGGTTTAGTTAAATAACCATTCAACTGACTTATACATCCTGAGCAAAATAGTAATAACCTAAAAGGGGGTTTCATGAGCCGAACTGTCATTTTATTGCTGGGCTTAATTGCGTTAGCGTTGTTAATCTTTCTCTGTGTCCGAAAGCATACGCCGGTTATTCAGGACGATATACAAACACGTGCATCAAGTGTTTTATCATCAGTTCCGACCGATTGGTCAAATGTTGCTGTTGATGGCCGTAATGTCACTTTAACGGGTGTAGCCCCAACAGAAGCTTTACGTGATAAGGCAGCTGAAATGGCTCATACAGTACCTGGTGTTGTTAGCGTTGATAATCAGATTACTGTTGCCAAGCTTATGCCAGTTCCTGTTCCTGCCCCAGAACCTGCAGCAATTCAAAGCCCATATCATAGTTTATTTACCAAAACGACTTCTGGAGTCGTTCTTTCCGGGGTGGTTCCTGACGAAGAACATCGCAAAACCTTATTGAAATTAGCGGAAGAAAAATTTGGTACAGAAAATGTGACAGATAATTTGGAAATAAGAGAGGGTGCGCCGAAAGGTTGGTCGCAGGTTGCCACATCTGCGATAACTAATTTGAGCTTGTTTAATAGAGGCTCTGCAAGCATAACAGAAACTCAGATTGAAATATCAGGTGAGGTCAAAGATGGTGAAGCAAAAAATACCATTGAGACTGAGTTACAAAAGCTTTTACCTGATAACTTTAAAGTGGCTTTTGATTTGATTGTACCTCAACGGGCAATTGAAGAAATTCATCCAAAACCTGCTCAAGTAACAGGTTCTTCATGTACTGAACAATTCAATGAGAAATTGACAGGTCAAGTTATCCATTTTTCAACGGATAGTGCTGGTGTTGATGAGAGTGGCCTGGCAGTTATTGATAGAATCTTGCAATTCTCGGCAGCTTGTCCAAATTCCATAATTGAAGTTGCAGGGTATGCTGATGCTCGTGGTAGTGATTCATATAACATGAATCTGAGTAAAAATAGAGCCCAGGCAATTGTGGATAACCTAATTAAAAGAGGAATGCGCGCCGAAAGATTAAAAGTAGTTGGTTATGGTGAAGCAAACCCTAGATCGAACAATAACACTAGAAAAGGTCAAGCCGATAACCGTCGCATTGAGTTTTCATACTTACAAGAAGGGGAGTAACCATGGGATATTTAATCACGCAAATAATTATTTGCCTTTTAATCGCAGCAATTATCGGTTTTATCATTGGTTGGTTGCTAAGAGGTTTGGGATGTAACAATGAAGAGGCTTATGAGGGAGCTAACTTGGATAGCAGTAATGCTTCTGGTATCAATACCTTATCATCCGCTGGTTCTACTACAGCAGCAGGGTCGCCGGTAACCAAGGCACCTGTTAAATCTCATCAAATCGAAAGAATAGAGGGCATCGGGAAAAGTCTTGGCAATTATCTCCGCAATATAGGTGTCAAAACTACTCTTGACCTAATCGAAAAATGTTCAACTGAAAGTGGCTTTCAACAGGTTGTTAAAGCTGCAGAGGTTGTTGAGCCAGTTGTAACACAGTGGGTCAGCAGGGCAGATTTGATGAGAGTGCCTGATGTTGATGGGCAATACGCTGAATTGATGGAGGTTTCAGATATTAAATCAGTTCAAGATCTCGGCAATGCAGATGCGCAGGCGCTGACTACAAAAATGCAAGCTGTTAATCAGCGTGAGCATAGAATTCCTGACTCAATACCCTTGCCGGATGCTAATATGGTCGCAAATTGGATTAGGGATGCAAAAACACTGCCAGGAAAAATCTAACCACAATAAATTGTTGTGGTAATTTGAAGCTGATATACTCAGAGCGTTTTTAACTTGATTTATAGGATAATATAATGGATTTAGTGAAATTAGGTACTCAATTAATCCTTAGCAGACTTGGTGGAAGCGCCAGTGAAAGTGGAATAGCTTCCGCTTTGTCGAGTCTGTTAGGTGGTGGCAAAAGTGATGGTGGGCTTGATTTGGGCAGCCTGGTTTCAGGAATGCTGGAAAAAGGCGGTGGTTTGGAAGGCATGGTTAGTTCCTGGTTGGGAGACGGTGATAATGATGCAGTTTCAGGAAGCCAGATAAAAGAAATTTTGGGTGGAGACAAAATAACCGAATTTGCAAAACAGGTCGGCATTGATGAAGATACTGCAGCCGATAGTTTAGCAGAAGCTGTTCCACAAATGGTTGATAAAGGCAGTAGCGCTGGTTCTTTGCTTGATGCAGTTGGTGGTATTAGCGGAGCCATTAATTTAGCGAAAAAGCTTCTAGGCTAAAAACCTATAAATTGATAGTTCAAAAAAACCCCGGGTTACGGGGTTTTTTTATGCTCGGAGGAATAGATCAATTTTATATACTTCGCGCGGTCATGGACGCGGATTTTATAACGAGTTGATATTGTCGATAGCTAGGTGCTGAAATGGGTGCATAGCAGGCTATGCAACTATTTCAGCAACGCAGTCTATCAGGGAAAAGGATCCGATAGAAAACCGCATTCGTGTCCGCGCGAGTTATATAAGAATTAAAATGGTTTAACAACGGCAAGTATGACAATAGCAAATAGGAACAATACTGGTATTTCGTTTACCCAGCGATAATAAACGTGGGTTTTAGTGTTCCGGTCATGCTTGAAATCTAATAGCCACTTGCCGCAAAAGCCATGATAAACCAGTAACAGCAGTAATAAAGCCAATTTAGTATGTAGCCATCCACTTGAGCTATACATTGTCCAGGAATATTCGACGAGCATCCAGATCCCGAAAACAAAAGATAAAACCATTCCAGGTGTCATGATGCCAAAAAATAGTTTGCGCTCCATGACTTTAAATCGCTCATTGCTTATAGAGTCTTCACTCATGGCATGATAAACGTACAAACGTGGCAGATAAAATAAACCTGCAAACCAGGTAACCATAAAAATTAAATGTAACGCCTTTAACCAAAGCATAAGTGTCTATCCAGGTAAATAATTTTTAATAAGTTTCTTCATACTCTCCATATCGAAAAGCCCCAATTGATTCAGAGCAATTTTCCCATCTGGAGAAATTAAAAAAGTTTGGGGTATCAGAGTAACATCACCAAATGCCTTAGCAAGATCAGACCGTAAATCCAATACTACATGATAGGGTATTTGTTTGGCTTTAGCCATTTCCACAACAAGGTTAGGTGGATTGTAAGCCATAGTAACCGCAAATATTTCCAGGCCTTGCGGATGAAATTGTTGATAAAGATTGATCAAATGTGGGATTTCTTGCAAGCAGCTAGGGCAGTTTGTAGCCCAAAAAGTTACGAGGACAGGTTTGCCCAATAGGGTTTTTAGGTTTATGTGTTTGCCTGTAATTGTCTTAAATAAAACCTCAGGCGCATTATTAATTATTACTGGCTTGAGAAATTGAGAGCTTATGTATCCCATAACAAGCAACGACAAGATCAGTCCGGTCCATATTCTTTTATTTTTCATTATCGATCTCTTGAGGCTTCTCTGGAGGGGGCTGATAAGCATCACAAAGCGCACGATAAAGGGGTGTTGGATTCATCAACTTGGAAGTGCCAGAGGCAAAAAAAGCGGCTGCCATTAATGGAATGACCATTTCTTGGCTGCTGGTCATTTCCATGACGATTGCAAACGAAGTTAGTGGTGATTGCAACATACCTGAAAAATAAGCGGTAATGGTCATTAAAATCATTGCACCGACCGGAGCAATCGGAAGCCAATGGGCTAAATTTGCTCCAAATCCCGCTCCTGTGGCGATGGATGGAACAAAAATTCCGCTAGGAATGCCGCTGAAAAAAGTAGCACAAGTTGCCAGCATCTTATAGATCGGAAAAAAAGGGTCAAGAATTTTACCAGTTTGGATAATTGTTTTAGCTTCCTGGTAACCTGTGCCAAATGTATCGCCATTGGAAATATATCCTAGGACAGCAATGCCTATCCCAAATATAAAGGCAATAATGGGGATCGGTAAGCCCGTTTTCTGTAACAGACTGTTACCAGTCAAGACAATTTTGCAGAATAAGCCACCTAAAAACCCACCGGCAATGCCACATAAAGGTACGGCAATCCAGCTCTGTCCCCAAGGCATGAGCAAAGACTTGTCATCAAAATAAATATAGGTATTTAATATAGCGAAAGCGGTGACTCCGGAAAATATAATGGCAGTTAATACCAGACTGCTGATTCGTTCTTCCAAAGCTCGGCCCATTTCTTCGATGGCAAAAATTATTCCTGCCAGTGGCGCACTGAACATAGCCGCAAATCCAGCCGCACTACCAGCCAAAATCAAGCCCTTTTCCATATAATGGGGTGGGAACTTAAACACTTTACCTAATGAAGACATCATGGAGGCACCGACCTGTACTGCAGGCCCCCCAAAACCAACCGATGCACCTGAAAATAATCCCATTAGTGGCAGCAACATTTTGCCCAGACAGATTTTTAAGGAAATGAGTTTACTACGCTCCTGTATATTCTCAGTTATTTCCAGGGCTGTTTTAACCTGGGGTATGCCGCTGCCTTCACTACCTGGAAAAAACCGGATGGTAATCCAGGCAGTAAAACAAAGTCCAATGGGTGCAATAACGAAGTTAAACCAGGGGAATTGTAAAGATAGTTGCCGATAAGTTAGTCCCGCCCACTCACTTAATAAAGTCATGGCAACAATCAATAAACCGACAAGAATGGCCCCTATCCAGAAAACTAATCGTTGTCGCCACGCGGTTAAAGAAAAAAAAGCAGCAGATTGTTCGGACATAAGTTTTCAAGCAGTTTAAAATATACCAATTATATATTATAAGCACTCGATACAAACAGTATCGTGCCCTGAAACTTAACCTTTGAGCAATAAATGAACAAAATTCTTATTTCCGACAAACTGGCTGAAACAGGTATAAACTTTTTAAATGAACAGGATGATATTCAGGTTCATATCGAAACAGGTCTTAATGAAGATCAATTATGCGAAATTATTGGTGATTATGATGCCTTGCTAATTCGAAGTGGCAGCCAGGTCACGCAAAAAGTACTGAATGCAGCTAAAAAATTAAAAGTTGTCGGCCGGGCTGGAATTGGGGTGGATAATGTTGACGTTCCTGCAGCAACCGAGCAGGGTGTTATTGTTATGAATACGCCGGATGCCAATGCTACCACTACAGCTGAATTGGCTGTCGCCCATATGTTATCTCTCAGCCGTCATTTACCGGCCGCAGATCGATCAATTCGTGCCGGAAAATGGGAGCGTTCCAAGCTAGTAGGCTCGGAATTAGCACATAAAACTTTGGCCATACTGGGTTTCGGAACGATAGGGCGAATTGTGGCCAAAAGAGGATTAGGATTGAATATGCGAGTGATTGCCTATGATCCTTTTGTTACTACAGAAATATTTGAAGAAGTGGGCGCTGAACCCGTAGAACTGGATGATTTGGTTTCTCAAGCAGATTATCTGACATTTCATTGTCCATTAATTGAAAAAACACGCGGTATTATTGGTAAAGAACAACTGAAAAGTATGAAGAAATCGGCCATGATCATCAATTGTGCCAGAGGTGGCTTGATTGATGAGGCTGCCTTATACGAAGCGCTAAAAAACCAGGAAATCGCCGGAGCTGCATTGGATGTTTATGAAAATGAACCACCTAAAGACTCTCCATTGCTGGAACTGGAAAATATTGTATTCACCCCGCATTTAGGTGCTTCAACTGAGGAAGCACAAGTTGCAGTGAGTGTCGAAATTGCAAGACAAGTTGTTACTTACTTGAAGTCTGGGGAAGCAGTTAATGCACTGAATTTACCTCGTCAGTCTGCTGAGGAATTAAAAAAATCCCAGCCTTTTCTTAAATTGGCTAAAAGTTTAGGCAGAATGTTGGCTGGATTGGCTTCACATCCTTTAGAACGTATTGAAATAGCGGCATTTGGCAGAGCAGCTCAAGTGGATGTTCACCCTCTTTCTATCGAAACTTTGATAGGCGTGCTAGATGGTCAACTTTCAGTTTCGGTCAATCAGGTAAACGCTTTAAATTTAGCAAAACGTCAGGGAATATCTATAACAGAATCACGTACCGAAGAATCAACTGATTATATTTCTTTAATTCGGATTACTGGGTTTTTTAACGAAACATCTATTTCGTTATCAGGCGCTTTATTAGGTGGGTGTCACCCTAGACTGGTTTCTATTGATGAATTTGAAATTGAAGTTGTACCTGAAGGAACCTTATTGGTCACCCGTCACGATGATAAACCAGGGGTTATTGCCGCTTTGGGGACAATACTTGGTGATGCGAGTGTTAATATTTCCAGGATGCAGGTGGGAACCGAAGACAATGGCGAGCAGGCTATGGCGGTCATTAGTATATCCGACCCGTTGTCTGAAGAAGTACTAGCCAAAATTTGCGCTATCCCGGCAGTTCACGACACCAACCAAATAGTATTATGAGCTTCGACATCATTTGCTTCGATTGCGACAGCACCCTAAGCAAAATTGAAGGTATCGATGAATTGGCCAAGCGAGTTGGCTTAGGTGAAGAGATGGCGGCTTTAACAGATTCTGCAATGAATGGAGAAGTCCCTCTGGAAGCAGTTTATGAACGTCGTCTGTCACTTATCAAGCCCGATCAAAATGCAATTGACTGGCTGGCAGATCTATATATTGAAACCATCGTAGATGGTGTTGAAGAAGTTTTTAATACTCTGCTGAAAAAGGGAAAACAGATACACATCATTAGCGGTGGGATTCGGCAAGCTATTTTGCCGTTAGCAGAAAAGCTGGGATTATCGAATACTCATGTTCATGCTGTCGATGTTTTTTTCAATCAGGATGGTAGTTATCAAAGTTTTGATGCCATTTCCCCACTTGCAAAGACTGGCGGTAAGGCGACAATTTGTCATTCATTAACAAATGGAGCATCGAAACTAGCTATGATTGGTGATGGACAAACAGACCTGGAAAGTAAGCAGGCGGGAGCCGAATTTATCGGTTTTGGAGGTGTAGTTGAACGTAAAGCTGTTCGTGAACAAGCCGACTATTTCGTGAATACAGCCTCTTTGGTGGGTGTATTAGAACATATTGGCTAATAGCTTTTAAATTCGAAATCACCTATACAGTAATGTTAAAATTCTGTAATTTTTAATGCATTAGAGAGAAACAATGGCTGGACATAGTAAATGGGCTAACATCAAACACCGGAAAGGTGCGCAGGATGCCAAACGTGGCAAAATTTTCACCAAACTGATTCGTGAAATTAGTGTTGCAGCAAAATCAAGTGGTGGAGCAGATCCAGCCAATAATCCCGGCTTGCGTTCAGCGATAGATAAAGCGCTTAGTGCGAATATGAAGCGCGATACCATTGACAACACCATAAAAAAAGCAACCGGTGCTATGGACGGTGTGAATTATGAGGAAGTAGTCTATGAAGGTTACGGCCCTGGCGGTACTGCCGTTCTGGTTAACTGTTTGACTGATAATCGTAATCGTACCGTCGCAGAGGTTCGTCACGCTTTTACTAAAGCAGGGGGCAATTTAGGGACAGATGGTTCGGTTGCTTACATGTTTTCTAAAGTAGGAATTATTAGTTTTCCTGAAAGCGTTGATGAAGATGCCATTATGGAAGCAGCTTTAGATGCTGGTGCCGATGATGTAGTCACCCATGATGATGGTTTGACTGATGTTACAACTTCCCCAGAAGAATATTTGTCGGTAAAGGAAGCAATGATCTCAGCAGGTTTTGAACTGGAACATGCCGAAGTCACTATGAAGGCAGGCACCTTGGCAGAACTTGACCAATCTGACGCTGAAAAACTGTTACGCTTGCAAGACAGGTTGGAAGACCTGGATGATGTCCAGGATGTTTATTCCAATGCCGACATCAGCGATGAAATTATGGAACAGCTCACTGAATGACCAGAATTCTGGGTATAGATCCTGGTTCTCGAATTACCGGGTATGCAATCATTGATGACACGGTTCAGGGAATGAAATATGTTACCAGTGGTTGTATCCGGATTAAGGCAGATTATTTCCCGGATCGGTTAAAGAGAATCTTTGACGGTGTTTGCGAAATAGTTGATCAGTATGAACCCACGCAAATGGCCATAGAACAGGTTTTTATGCACCGAAATGCCGATTCAGCTTTGAAATTAGGCCAGGCCAGGGGGGCAGCTATTTGTGCAGGTCAACACGGTGGGCTTACTGTTTTTGAATATGCTGCCAGACAAGTCAAGCAAGCCTTGGTGGGTAAGGGCAATGCGGAAAAACAACAAGTTCAGCATATGGTTAAAATTTTATTGGGTTTACAAGGAAATCTTCAAATTGACGCTAGTGATGCATTGGGTATTTGCCTGTGCCATGCCCATCATCAACAGACCGCAAAAAAAATGCAGCAGCGAGAAATAGGGTGATAGGTTTTCTAAATGGCAAATTAATAACCAAAACCCCACCACTATTGGTGTTAGATGTTCAAGGTATCGGTTATGAAATCGAAGCGCCAATGACAACATTTTATAATCTTCCGGCCATTGGTGAACAAGTTAAATTGCATACCCACCTAGTCGTGCGCGAAGATGCCCATATATTATTTGGTTTTTCCACGGAAACTGATCGTCTTTTATTTAGAACATTAATTAAAGTAAATGGAGTTGGCCCCAAGTTGGCGTTAACCATTTTGTCTGGGTTGAGTGCTGAAGATTTTCACTATTGCATAGCTGAGGATAATGTTCAGGCTTTAGTCAGATTGCCAGGCATTGGCAAAAAAACCGCTGAACGCCTGATTATTGAAATGCGTGATCGTTTACCTGATTTGAGTTCCGCTGATTCTGGACAAACAAATATGGGAGTCACTTCTTCCATAGCAAATAATGCTAAACAGGAAGCCATTAGTGCGCTGATTTCCCTAGGGTATAAAGCTCAGGATGCCAATAAAATGGTACAGAATATTTCTGCGGATAAAAGTTGTGAAGACATTATTAGGCTGGCACTGCAAGGAACAACTAAATGATTGAAGTGGATCGCCTAGTTACAGCGCAGAGCAATACAGAAGAAGAGCGACAGGATAGGGCGATAAGACCCAGACAGCTTAAGGACTATATTGGCCAAAAAGAGTTGCGGATGCAGATGGAAATATTTATTCAGGCCACCATTGCCAGAAAAGAAGCCTTGGATCATGTGCTAATTTTTGGGCCTCCAGGTCTTGGAAAGACCACGCTAGCGAATATTATAGCCAATGAATTGAATGTAAATATTCGTCAAACTTCCGGACCAGTACTGGACAAAGCAGGCGACGTGGCTGCTTTACTAACCAACCTGGAACCTCATGACGTTTTGTTCATTGATGAAATTCACCGATTAAGCCCGGTGATCGAAGAAGTTCTGTATCCAGCGATGGAAGATTATCAGATCGATATTATGATCGGCGAAGGACCTGCTGCAAGATCAATAAAATTGGATTTGCCACCCTTTACGCTGGTTGGTGCTACGACACGGGCAGGTTTGTTAACTTCACCGCTAAGAGATCGGTTTGGTATTGTACAACGATTGGAATTTTATTCGGTACAAGAACTGGCAAGCATTGTTGAACGATCTGCCAGCGTACTGAAAATTGATATTGACCCGAAGGGCGGCCAGGAAATAGCAAAGCGTTCCCGGGGTACACCACGGATAGCTAACCGTTTATTACGGCGAGTAAGAGATTATGCGGAAGTAAAAGCTGATGGGCATATTACCCAGGATATTGCCAATCAAGCTCTGGAAATGTTGAAAGTAGATCATAACGGATTTGATGCCCAGGATCGGAAATTACTGAAAACTATGATTGATAATTTTGATGGTGGGCCGGTCGGGCTGGATAGTATTGCTGCTGCAATCAGTGAGGAGCGGGGTACCATTGAAGATGTCCTGGAACCTTATTTGATCCAACAGGGTTTTATTATGCGAACCCCGCGAGGGCGCATTGTTACCCATAATGCCTACATCCACCTGGGGTTAGATGTGCCAAAACCGTCTGGAGTTACTGACGATTTGTTTAGTTGATTAATGAAGAATAAATTTATTTGGCCGATTCGGGTTTATTATGAGGACACCGATGCCGGTGGCGTGGTATTTTATGCCAACTATTTAAAGTTCTACGAACGCGCTCGGACTGAAATGTTACGAGCAATGGGTTATGAGCAGGATGAACTTATTAATCGGGAAAAGGTCATTTTTGTGGTGCGTTCTGTAAAAGTAGATTATCTTAAACCTGCAAAATTCAATGAAATGCTTGATGTCTGTGCGGAAATTAATACGGTTGGTCCAGCCAGTGTGCTTTTTTCCCAAGAAATCAGTCGTGGCAAAACATTATTAAATCAAGCCTCTATTAAAATCGCCTGTCTTGATACAGAGACCATGCGACCAAAAGTCATCCCTCAAAAATTATTGGAACAATTTAAACATGAATTCTGATTTATCAATTTTCCATTTAATTAGCCAAGCCGGTCTTGTCGTACAACTCGTCATGCTGTTGCTTCTACTGGCATCCATCATCTCCTGGACCTATATTTTTGCCAAATATAAAGAATTTAAACAAGCTATCGCGGTGACTGATGAATTTGAAGATGAATTTTGGTCAGGTAGAGAATTATCAATTCTCTATAAAAAATTAACAGCCGGGGAATTTGAAGCGGAAGGCATTGAAAAAATATTTGTAGCTGGATATAGAGAATTTTCCAGGATGCGTAGTAAAGAAGGTGTGGATCCAGCCGTTCAGGTTGAAAGTGCGCATCGTGCTATGCGGATTGAACTGTCAAGGGAACTGGACAAACTGGATGAAAGATTACCTTTTTTAGCCACTGTCGGTTCAATCAGTCCTTATATTGGTTTATTTGGTACAGTATGGGGTATTATGAATTCATTCCAGATGTTAGGCAATGTCAAACAAGCTACTATGGCTGACGTTGCTCCAGGGATATCGGAAGCTTTGATTGCCACGGCTATGGGTTTATTTGCAGCGATTCCTGCTGTGATTGCCTATAACCAGTTTGCAACCAGACTAGACCGACTCTCTGGTAGATATGAATTATTTGTCGATGAGTTTGTGGTTTTTTTACAGCGCCAGGCGCATAGTTAATGAGTAGTCATTCAAGCCGAAAAAGAAGAAAGCCAATCGCAGAAATTAATGTTGTTCCCTATATTGATGTTACATTGGTATTACTGATTATTTTCATGATTACCACGCCGCTGATTCAAACCGGTGTTGATGTTGATCTGCCTCAGGCACAGGCTAAAGACGTTGAACAGGATGATATACCTCCTGTGATTATTTCTATAGATAAACAAGGCCGATATTTTCTTGATCTAGGCGGGGAGGAAGCGGAACAAGCGCAGGCAGAAGAATTATTGATATTGGTTGCAGCAGTACTACAAAATAAACCGAAAACCCAAGTCTATATTCGTGGCGATAAAGCGGTTGATTATGGCACAGTAGTTACTGTAATGGCGGCTTTAAAAAATGCTGGAGTCCCGCATGTTGGGTTAATGACCGCTGCTTTTGAAGACTGATAAAGTCTATGTATGAATTGCAAAAATTTGCCTTACCGCTGACATATTCATCAGTTTTGCATCTTTGCCTGATTGTGGTGCTGGCATTTAGTTCCACTACAACGGAACAGGATAAACAAAAAAAACCGGAACAACTTCCGGAAATAATTCAGGCATCAGCTATTCTGGATGAAACCAAAATACAAGAACAGGCAGATCGATTAAAACAGCAGGAAAACAACAAAAAAGTACAACAACAAAAAAAGCAAAAACAATGGCAAACGGAGCAAACAAAACATGAACAACGCTTAAAGGAGTTAAAAGAACAGCGCAAAACAGAAGAGCAACAAGCGGCGGAACGAACAAAAAAACGCAAGGAAGAGCAAGCTACTGAGAAAAAACGCCAAGCTAAAATTGAAAAGAAAAAACAACTGGAAATAACAAAACAGGCCAAATTAAAAAAGAAAAAAGCAGCTGAAGAAAAGAAAAGAAAAGCCAAACAAGCTAAAAAGAAAGCTGAGGCTGCAAAAAAAGAAGCTGAGCGTAAGGCAGCTGAAAAACGTAAAAAAGAACAAAAAAGGCTAGCCGCTGCAAAGCGAAAAAAACAAGCTGAAGTGAAACGCATAGCTGATGCTAAAAGAAAAGCTGAACAAGCCAGAATAGCGTCAGAAAATGCAAGCCGGCTGGAGCAAGCAACTGTTAATGCCAAGGATATAGTGCGCAGAAAGGTTAATCAAAAATGGATTAGGCCAATTTCACTAAAAGGCAAGTTTCAATGCGTCATCAAGGTTAAACTGTTTCCAGGGGGTGGTGTGATGGATGCGAGGGTTATTAAAAGTAGCGGTAATGCTGTTTTTGATCGCTCTGCCGTGAATGCAGTCTGGAAGGCAGAACCCCTGCCAGTGCCTAAAGACCCTGTACTTTTTGCTAAATTCAA
>JAUXDP010000077.1 GCA_030618325.1 Methylococcaceae bacterium
TCTGGCTGCAATACACGCTCATAGACATCCCAGGCTATACCACCAGCAACAATAATTAGGCCTACCCCTAATACGACTGTTGCTATCGTTTCAAACCTACGATGCCCATATGGGTGATCATGATCTGCTTCGCGCGCACCCAGTTTTATCGCAACCAGAACCAATAAATCACTCGCCAAATCAGATAATGAGTGCACACCATCCGCAATTAATGCCGCTGATTGACCTAGTATTCCAAAACCAATTTTTATGATGCTTAAAAAAATATTTACCAGTGCACCAACAATTGTAACTCTGTTTTTTAAGCTGGCAATTTTCACTGCATCATAAGCTTCAGCCATTACTCACCAACTTCCAAAGTAATAATATATTCATATTCATCAGTATGCGTCTTTACAACCTTATGCCCATTGATTCGGCACCAGGCAGGAATATCTTGCATTACGCCGGGATCAGTGCAAATGACTTGCAGTTGGTCACCAACCAATAATTGTTTAACTTTGTCTTGAGTGCGAATTACTGGCAGCGGACACAGTAAACGCTTGGCATCAAGTACCTGCCGACTCATACAAACCACTCCTGTGGGATTTCATTTGCCAATAGGGGTTTTACCTGGATAATTTTTTCAGCACCATCGGTATTTTGAATTTTCACATCCACTAGTTCTGCATCTCGCCCCTGACCATAGCGTGCTGTAATTTGTGCCGCTAAGTGTAAATCATCATCAGAAAGTGTACCATCCAGTAATACTAGAGGGCCAGAATGACTAGTGCAATTCATGCTGATAAAGTCTTTTTTATAACCTTGCAGGAACCGGCCTTCCCCTTCTTCTCTAGCTACTACCAGTTTGAAATTGGCTTTGGGTCGAATGTGCCGCCCCACTTTTAACAACATCACATCATCCAGTGTATATTCCTTATGGCCTCGGGTTTCCCACAAATCTACCAGTTTTTTAGAATAGCTTTCATCGGTGAGAAAGCAGCAGCCACCAGCAGGCTGAGCATAATCAACAAAACCATATTGTTCTGCCAATGCCATCTGCGGCTTGCGTGATCTGCCGCTGAAGTCATACAATTCATCGCGATTAACCCAACCTTCACGTTCAGGTAAGGTCGCAGGTAAGTTCTTTGCACATAAAGGTCGTAGTAGACGTTCATCTGCCCCCGACTCTTTAGCGACTACCGGCATAGTTTCTTTGCGTTGCGACATGGGCCGCTGTCCCATCACTTCACCGGTAATAATAAAGTCAAAGTCATTTTCCTCAATCCATTGTTTGGCCTTATTTACCATAAAGATCTTGCAGTCCAGGCATGGATTCAAATTGGCACCATAGCCATGCTTGGGATTAATCAACACATCCTTGTATTCTTCAATCACATCAATAATATGTAGTTTAATCCCGAGCTGTTCTGCTACCCATAAGGAATTGTTGCGTTTGGGCTTGGCTTTGTCTTTTTGCCTAATCGCATGGGTATGACCTTCGACGCAAAATCCAGTGAAAAAGTTAATCCCTTCTACATGAACACCTTGCTCCATTATCACCTTAGTCGCCAACATGGAATCCAGGCCACCTGAAATTAAAGATACTGCCTTACTTTGCTTACTCATTCTAAAAACACACAAATATTTGCTAAATTGGCCGCATTATACGCTTTTCAAACTGGTTATGAATGTAACTTCAGCTAAACTTACTCGGTATTATTAATCCGAATGGAAAAGGTATGGAATTAAAAGACTATTTGAAAATCCTCGTTGAAAAAGATGGTTCCGATTTGTATTTGACAGTTGACGCACCTCCAGCCGCTAAGTTTCAAGGCAGTTTAAAGCCTCTGGAAAACGAAAAATTAACTAAAGAACGTTTGCACGAGATTGCTTATAGTCTGATGAATGAAGATCAGCAAAAGGAATTTGAGCATGTGCCAGAGATGAACTTGGCGATTTCCGAACCCGGTATAGGCCGTTTCAGGATAAATATTTTTCAACAAAAAAACAGCCTGGCGTTGGTTATTCGTAATATTAAGGTAGATATTCCCAATGCTGATGATCTTGGTCTGCCGCAAATATTAAAGAAAACCATCATGGAAAAGCGTGGGCTTGTTCTTTTTGTCGGAGGCACTGGCTCAGGAAAATCGACATCGTTGGCAGCCTTAATAGACCACCGCAACAGCACCTCATCCGGCCATATTATTACCATCGAAGATCCAATCGAATACATACATCCGCATAAAAAATGCTTGGTAAACCAGCGTGAGGTCGGCGTCGATACCATGAGCTACGAAGATGCGTTGAAGAACACGTTGCGTCAGGCGCCCGATGTTATTTTAATCGGTGAAATCCGATCTCAGGAGACGATGGAACATGCGCTGGCATTTGCAGAAACAGGACACTTGTGTCTTTCAACATTACATGCCAACAATGCCAATCAGGCGCTGGACAGAATTATCAATTTCTTCCCGGAAGAACGGCGTAATCAATTATTGCTGGATTTATCACTTAACCTGAAAGCCTTTGTTTCGCAGCGATTGGTTCCCACCGTGGATGGTAAACGAACGGCAGCGATTGAAATTTTGCTGGGAACAAAACTGGTGCAGGATCTGATTCATAAAGGTGACATTCATTTAATTAAGGAAGCGATGGAAAAATCAGAAAATATCGGCATGCAAACGTTTGATAGTCATCTAATGCGTCTATTTAAAGAGGGGACTATTACACTAGAAGAAGCCTTACAAAATTCTGACTCCCCGAACAATCTAAAATTAAAAATCAATTTGAGTGAAGGCAGAGGCTCTGCTACCGAAAGTAAAGATGGTGGTGAAAAATCAGGAGCTAATGGTTTGGAATTACAAGCGATTCATAAAGAGGAAGATGAGGAGCTAGAAAAAGAACACTAGTAGTCTGTTATTGTTGTATTGACAAATAAAGCCCTTCTTGCTGAGGAGGGTTGGGTGAGGAGGACTAAAATAATTCTCTATATTTAATCCAAAAGATGAAATAAATATTGAATTAAATGCTTTTTATTCCCCCTCACCCAACCCTCTTTATGTAGAGATCGCTTTTATAAGGATATAAGTCACCATTTCTGCTCTGCGTCATATTCAAAACCAACAACCTCGCTTATGAATTTCCTATATAATTAGCCGTTTTTTAAAGAATAAACTCTCAAGCATCGTGTCTAGCTCAAACTACGATTTATCTACTTTTCAGGGACTGATCCTGGCGTTACAGGAATATTGGTCTAATCAGGGATGTATATTACTGCAACCTTTGGATTTGGAAGTAGGCGCCGGAACTTTTCATCCCGCAACTTTCTTACGTGCTATAGGTCCTGAGCCTTGGAGTACCGCTTATGTGCAACCTTCGCGTCGTCCAACGGATGGTCGCTTTGGTGAGAACCCCAATCGCTTACAACATTATTATCAATATCAGGTTTTGCTGAAACCTTCTCCAGATAACATCCAGGAGTTGTATTTAGATTCTTTAAGGTACTTGGGCCTGGATTTGCTGGAACACGATGTTCGTTTTGTCGAAGACAATTGGGAATCACCCACACTAGGAGCCTGGGGCCTGGGTTGGGAAGTCTGGTTGAATGGTATGGAAGTCACGCAGTTTACTTATTTTCAACAGGTCGGGGGGTTGGAATGTAAGCCGGTCAGCGGTGAAATTACCTACGGGTTGGAACGGATTGCCATGTATCTACAAGGTGTCGAGAGTGTTTATGATTTAACCTGGACTAATAACCCGCAAGGTCGAGTCAGCTATGGCGACGTTTTTCATCAGAATGAAGTAGAAATGTCGACCTATAATTTTGATCTGGCGAATGTTGATTTTATGTTTGTGTGCTTTGATACCTACGAACAGGAATGTCAAAAGCTAATTGAACAAAATCTGGCCTTGCCTGCCTACGAGATGGTTTTGAAAGCCTCACATACATTTAATCTTCTCGATGCTCGACATGCAATTTCAGTGACCGAACGGCAACGCTATATATTAAGAGTACGGAATATGGCTAAATCGGTAGCCGAAACGTATTACCAAAGCAGGGAAGACCTAGGGTTTCCGATGCTAACCACGGAGGGAGCATAAGCATGGCCGATCAACAACATTTACTGTTTGAATTAGGTACAGAAGAATTACCACCAAAGTCCTTGCATAAACTAAGTCAGGCCTTATTAACTAATATCACCAAAGGTTTGAAAGATGCAGGATTAAACTTTACCAAAAATTCTGCATACGCCACACCCCGGCGACTGGCTGTTATTATCGAAAACCTAGACACAGGCCAACCGGATAAACAGGTCGAAAAACGAGGTCCTGCTGTTCAAGCAGCTTTTGCCGAAGATGGCACACCCAGTAAGGCCGCTGAAGGATTTGCCAAGGGTTGTGGTGTATCAGTAGACCAACTGGAGAGGCTAAAAACCGATAAAGGTGAATGGCTTTCGTATACTCAGGATATTGTCGGGCAATCGACCCAAAAACTTATACCAGACATTATTAACCATAGCTTGTCTTTACTACCCATTGCCAAAAAAATGCGCTGGGGTGCAAGTAGTACTGAATTTGTTCGCCCTGTTCATTGGGCTGTTTTGCTTTTCGGTCAGGAAGTGATCGCAGCAGAAATACTAGGGGTGACGTCAGGCGCTGAAACTCGAGGACATCGTTTTCATGCGCCCGAACAAATCACCCTAACCCATCCAGAAGAATACTTAGAAACATTGTTACAACAGGGCAAAGTCATAGCCGATTTTGAACAGCGTAAAAATATCATTCGGAATACTGCACAAAAAGCGGCACAAGCCGTAAATAGTGTGGTCCATATTGAAGAAGATCTGTTAGAAGAAATTACCGCTCTGAACGAATGGCCAGTTCCCGTCACTGGAAACTTTGATGAAAAATATCTGGCATTGCCGGACGAATGTTTAATTACCACCATGCAAACCAACCAGAAATATTTTCCGGTTATCGGTGAGAATGGCAAATTACTACCGCATTTTATTACTTTCAGTAACATTGAAAGTACTCGGCCAGAATCTATTCAGCAGGGTAACGAACGCGTTATTACCCCGCGTCTAGCTGATGCGGAATTTTTCTGGAATCAAGACCGAAAACAGTCGTTGTCCGCACGAATTGAAAGTCTATCTACCATCATTTTCCAGAAAAAACTGGGGACCCTTGCTGATAAAAGCACTCGTGTCAGTCTGTTAGCTGAGTATATTGCCCAACAACTGGGTGCTGATGTAGATTTAGCCAAACGTGCGGCACAACTGGCTAAAACCGATTTGATGACAGAAATGGTCGGTGAATTCCCAAGTCTCCAAGGTATTATGGGTCGTTATTACGCTGTTGCAGACCAAGAATCAGAGGAAGTTGCGCAGGCATTGGAAGAACAGTATTTCCCTAAACAATCTGGCAGTCCAATTCCGGAAAGCCGCACCGGACAAATTCTGGCAATTGCTGAAAAAATGGATACCTTGACTGGGATTTTTAGCGCAGGATTGATTCCAACCGGAGACAAAGATCCTTATGCCTTGAGAAGAGCAACGCTGGGAATTTTAAGGATCATTATTGAAGGTGAATTGCCGCTTAATATTCTGGACCTGCTTGATTTTTCTTTAACCCAGTTTAATCATGAATTTGACCTCAACGCCACACACACCTTGCTCAAGAATTTTATCTTTGAACGATTAAAACACTACAATCTGGAGGGCGGCTATACGGCAAATGAATTTGAAGCCGTATTTGCAGTTTTACCGGAGCAACCTTTGGATTTTCAGCAGCGCTTACAAGCCGTTAAAGCGTTCAGAGAGTTGCCAGAAGCTGAAAGCCTGGCAAGTGCCAACAAACGTATCCGTAATATTTTGAAAAAATCTGGTACTGCGCAAAGTTCTAAAATTGGAGTGTTAGTAGAAAAAGAGGAGATCAAGCTACTGGAATCTGCCCAAGTCACCGCTAGTGAGGTCAAGCCCTTACTTGAGCAACATGATTATCAAGCAGCTTTAACTTGCCTGGCACAATTACGTGATGATGTTGATGCCTTTTTTGATCATGTAATGGTCATGTGTGACGATCCAGAACTTCGCACCAGCCGACTCGGCTTATTGGCCATGTTGTCAGATCAGTTTTTACAAATTGCAGACATTTCAAAGCTACAATCATGAGGGTGCCTCTAATAATTCGAATTTTTGTTCGAGTTCAAGGCGGATGATTTTCGAGAACCGCAGTGTATATGGAATACATGAGGATCGCAGAAAATCATCCAACGCCGGAATCGGACAAAAAGGCAATTATTAGAGATGCCCTTAAAGGTGAAAGAGCGCTTTGTTTTACTCGATCGGGATGGGGTGATTAACCAGGATTCCGATGCATTCATAAAATCCCCGGATGAGTGGCAACCCATTCCAGGCAGCCTAGAAGCTATTGCTTTACTAAATAATCACGGGTATAAAGTCGCAGTCATTACCAATCAATCCGGTTTGGCTAGAGGGTTGTTTGATATGGAAACCTTGGCAGAAATTCACGACAAAATGTTAATAATGACAAGTGCTAAGGGTGGGGATATTACAGACATATATTATTGTCCTCATGGCCCTGATGACAACTGCGCGTGTCGAAAACCCAAGCCCGGTCTGCTGCAAGAATTCAGCCAAGACCATAAAATAGACTTGGCAGGTATTTTCTGTGTCGGCGATTCATTTAGGGATCTACAAGCAGCTTGGTCAGTAGGTGCTAATCCGCTGCTGGTCAAAACCGGCAAAGGACAAAGGACACTTAAGGAAAACCCAAATCTTGATACGCCTGTTTTTGCTGATCTTTATGCTGCCAGCCAATTTATAATTTCACAGCACTAACCCATGGTCTATATTCGTTCTACAATTTATTTTATCGTCACGCTGACTATCACCACCATCCTTTTGCCATTAATGCTGGCATCGATGCTGTTACCTTTTTCAGTACGTTATTTTTTTGCCGAGCTTTGGAGTCGTGTGGCGCTTTGGAATTTGAAAATGATTTGCGGTCTGAGTCATGAAATTACCGGACAGGAAAATATTCCCACCGACCGTAATGCCATTGTACTTTGTAAGCATCAATCTGCCTGGGAAACGGTAGCTGTTCAGATAATGTTTCCAATGCACACTTTTCTTTTAAAAAAAGAGTTACTCCGCTTACCGGTCTGGGGCTGGGCATTGGCAACACTTGAACCGATAGCTATAGATCGAAATGACAGAAGAGCAGCACTAAAATCGTTAACTACACAAGGAGTCAAATGTTTAAATAAAGGTTTATGGCTAATTGTTTTCCCGGAAGGCACACGCATGGCTCCAGGTACAAAAGGAAAATTTAATTCTGGCGGTAGTTTTCTAGCTCACAAAACCAATACTCCAGTTATTCCAGTTGCTCATAATGCTGGAGAATTTTGGCCGCCCCGCAGTTTTTTAAAATATCCAGGGATAATAACAGTCAAAATCGGGCCATTAATCGAAAGCACAAACCGTAAGGCAAGTGAGTTAAACGCTGAAGCCGAAGCGTGGATAGATAATGCTATGCAGGAAATCAGTGATCCCGCGTATAAAACCTCAAGTTAGAATCCATAATCTTTAAGTTTAAGAATTGGTTTGTGCATATACTTCGCGCAGTCGGATGCAGTTTTATGTCGGTCGGTTATTGCCGATAGACTGCTTTGCTGAAATAGTTGCAAGTTGCTTAGCCCCCATTTCAACGACTTGCTATCAACAAAAATTCGAATGATTAGAGGCACCCAAAAATTACTTCTTGACAATCGAACCAAGTCAGACCAGACTATAGTTCAGGCATATTAAAAGGGGTTACTCATGCATATCACCAATATTTCAGAGGCTAAAGCCAGTTTGTCACATTTGATAAAGGTAGTTCAGGAAACTAATGAACCCATCATTATTGGCAAAGCAGGCAAGCCGGTTGCAGTGTTGTCTGCATTTAAAGAAGATCTAAGCCCTCGTAAATTAGGTGGAAGTTGGGAAGGGAAGGTAAAAATAGCAGAAGATTTTGATGCCTTGGACAATGAGATCACGGAAAGTTTTTATGATTCATCTATTTTTCCTGACAAGAAGTGAACTTGCTTCTTGATACGCATGTATTAATTTGGGCGTTGGAAAATAACCCTACGATTTCAGACATAGCTCGTAATGCTATCATTGATGGCAAAAATATGGTTTTTGTCAGTTCTGCATCTGCTTGGGAAATCAGCATAAAAAAAGGGTTAGGAAAACTTGAGGTACCAAATAATTTGCTGGAAGAAATTAAGCAGCACCGTTTTATTTTACTGGATATGAAGTTTGAGCATGCTCAATTAGCAGGAGAGTTACCTTATATTCACAAAGACCCATTTGATCGTGTGCTAATTGCCCAGGCTGTTGTTGAAAAACTAACTTTAGTTACAAGAGACAGCTTTATGCCACAGTATAATGTAAATACGCTCAAAGCATAAATAGTGAAAGTAATTTCCCATACTCCAAGGCACCTGCACCACAATGAGAAACTCGGGTACAATATACTTCGCGAGAAGTATACATAACCTTTTAATACTTCCCTCTGTTTTTTAAACGCCTGAAAAAACAAAGCTGATTCACGTATAATTTCGATATTATAGCTTCATTAACCCTACCGAATATTCTTATGAAAAAAACCTTATTGCTAACTGCATTTTTAATATTGCTTTCAGGTTGTTCCGAAAAGGAACAATTTGAGCAGGCTGTCTTGAAAGACATGCAAAAAGATCAGGACATTAAAGATTATAAAATTGATCCTGAAAACATGGCTGACTGTGTTGTTGAAAGTATTAGTAAAAAAATGCCTGGTGTTTTTATCGGTGATCCCGAACGCTGGAAAGCTTACTTGCTTTACACTAAAATGATCGGGCTGAGTGAGGCTGAAGACCCTCAACAAACACTTAAAGAACTACAAGCAGAATTTGGCAGTGGCCGCAAGCTCTCTGAAGCAAAAAGCCGTTATTCCCAAAGCGTATACGATTGCCTTGGCCAAGTAATGATGGAATTTGGCGAACCTGAGTCCGAGCAACCAAATACGAATCCCACTACTCCATAAACCTCTTACATTATTATTTAATGCACTTTATCCCATTCGGGGACATCATGATTTTTTTGTACAGAAGCAAGTACTTTATTAACTTTAGTTTTTAAAGAAGAAATATTTTTTCTAGAAATTCTTGTTTCTATAGCTGAAAGCACCTCTATTTGGCTAATTTGTGTTGTAAGCATATAGTTGGCAAGGTTATTCATTGAAACACCTTGATTGTGCGCTTCATTTTCTAACCGCGCCTTCAAATCAACGGGAATTCTTAAAGTGACTACTTGCGTCTTACTCATAATTTTTTCTCCACATTTGATAAAAATCTTTTGGTGTTACCGCCTTGAACTTAAAATCTCTTAATTCTCCACCATCAAAATCACGTATATTTGAGGTGATTAGATAGTGACTATTGCTAGCAAATACACACTCAATAAATAGGTTATCGTCTTCATCCCTCAAGTTTGGCCGAAGCCTATAATATATTTTTTGTTTTTGTGCCAGAAGAACCAATAAATCAAGTACATCTTCAACTTGCTCAGTATTCAGTCTTGTAAGCTTAAGAATTTCTTCTCTTTTCAATACATCATCATATTCAAGTAATATCTGTGTTGATAGAGCAAGATTAATCTTCTCATTTGTGATGAGCCGGAGAATCTTATGTGACGCACCAGATTGACTAATATGTGCTGCTAACAAAACATTTGTATCCATGGTCACTATCATAGATAAAAATGATAGCACATACGAATACTAAATTCTATGAGTAGATTTTATACTCCCCAATTCCAAAGAAATTATTCGTTTCTTAATCTATCTTTAGTATCTATGTGTCCTGAGTATTGAATGAACAGATACTAAATTTAGATAAATGTACAAACCAGATCAATTCAAAAATTCTAGAAAAATATGACTAGCGAAGGCTTTACGATTCTAGAACTAATGACCACTGTCGCTATTGCAGGGATTCTTGTGTCGGTAGCTATGCCAGGTTTTACTTATACCATTAAAAGCAATCGCTTGACCTCCATTAATAATGATCTCGTGTCTGCTTTAAATCTGGCGCGCAGTGAAGCTGTTAAAAGGAATCAGCAGGTTATTGTGCGAAAAACTGGAATCAATTGGGAGGATGGCTGGCATGTTTTTGTTGATATAGATCGCAGTTCACCAGCTTCCGATGCGAATCAATTTAATGATGATGGTGATACCACGCTTTGTGAAAGCAGTGAAGATTGTGTGTTGCGGATCTATTCTGCTTTACCGGTAGGCTATACTCTACGAACCAACATATTTACTAATTTTATCCGTTACAAACCAACAGGACAAATCAGTTTAAGCACCGGGGGAACCTTTGCCATTTGCAAAAATAATGATGTAAACGCATCTAAAGAAATCATTGTAATAACAACTGGCCGGACGAGGCTGGACGGCGGGAATACATGCTTAATCTAAAACAGAGGATTTTCTCTAAGAACCTGCTCAAAATCTACCATGTAGACCATTTACGACTTGATTAATTACCATGAAGATAATTAAGAAAAGAACAAAAGCCATTACTTTCTTCATGCCCTTCATAGTAAAAAAAACCTACCCCCCACAATTCCAAAGCAATTATTCGATTCTAACCTATCCTTATATCTATACATTGAGTATCGTCCCATGCTCTGCGTCATTGCCATTAAGTTAAGAAAATAACATAGGATGTGCTGACGATAGGAAGCGCATCAATCGCGGAAAGATGCGCTTCGTACTTCAGCACATCCTATGTTATTTTCTTAACTTAATGGCAGTGACGGAGACCGTGGGAACTATTTTTATTCGATAAAAAGATGCTCAAACCGGCTCAACCTAATAACTAAGACTCAGTTAACATTCATTTTTTCAATTTTGTACTAAACTTGCTGTTAATTGTATTCCTTCCTTAACTGGAAATTATGGGCTTTCATTTAAATATATTATATAAACAAGGGTTTACACTGCTTGAGTTGATGGTGACGTTGGCTATTGCCGCAATTCTTATGACGGTGGCTGTACCAAGCTTCACCGAGAGCATAAGAAGTAATCGGTTAACAACAACTAACAATGAGTTTTTAGCTTCACTAAACCTTGCGCGTAGCGAGGCCATCAAGCGAGGTGCATCAGTCACCGTTCGTAAAGTTGATAACAACTCATTCTCTAATCTTGGCGCCGGAGCAAACTGGGAAAATGGCTGGGATGTTTTTACTGACGTTGATAACGATGGGAATTTTGATGCTGGAACCGATGTACCGATCAGGACTTATCAATCGGTTCCGGTAAATTTTACCTTAAGGGGTAATAATATTTTCCCAAGCTTTATAAGCTTCACCTCAACTGGTCTCAGCAATAATGCGGCTACAGGTAGTTTTACTCTTTGTGATAACACCGATGGTGACAACCTTCCTCAAGCTAATACTGCAAGATTTATTCTAGTAAACTCTGTGGGAAGACCTCGAATGGGGGTCGATACTAACAATGATGGCATTCCAAACGCAGATAGTGTAGTCAGTGCTGCATCCAACATCACTTC
>JAUXDP010000033.1 GCA_030618325.1 Methylococcaceae bacterium
TTACTTGCCAAGGCTTTTACCTCCGTTGAATTGTTGATAACAAGTCCCAAAGGTAATGAATTATCGCTCAAGAATTTTTGCAATGATGTTATCTGTCTGGATTGAGTGGTTACTCCAAATTTTATTTCAATAGGCAATACACCAAAGCTTCCTTCCAATATCAAATCGACTTCTGCCCCATGCTTTGTTCGATAGTAATAGTATTCCCAGTTGGTTGCGTTGGTACATTGAACACCTTTGATGATTTCTTCAATAATAAAAGACTCAAAGTTCTGACCCACATGAGGCGAACGAACTAATTTTTCTCTGCTGTCAATATTGGCAAGAAAATGAGTTAGGCCAGAATCTCGGAGTATCCCTTTAGGCATTTTGACAATGGATTTAGATTTTGCCTTCTCATAAGAAGGGATCATTCTCCATACAAATGTTTTGTCTGCAATTTCAAGATAGTCTCTTATCGTAACCTCAGATGTATCCAGTGCTCTTCCTAATTGAGCCTTGTTAATAATTGTGCCGGACAGTTCCGACAATGTTGAAACAAAGCGTCTGTACTTTAGAGTATCAAGTTTGGGAAATAGTTTTCTGATATCTCTTTCGATATACAGTTGAAAATAATTTTGCATCCATAGCCGGAAGTAATCGTTGTCTTTGGCAAGTACAGGTTCAGGATAACCACCGTGTAAAAAGGTATTGATTACATCACCCTCTTCAACAGTCAATTTTTTCAGTTTTTCTAATGTAGATGCAGATAATGAGTTATTAAATATTTGGTAAAAAGATGGCAATGGCTTTTGATGCAGCTCATTCATTTTTAGCGTACCGAGCTCTACAATGCCTAAGCGTCCTGCCAATGACTCACTCGCTTGCTTAATGAGTTCAGGAGAGCTGGAGCCTGTTAGAATAAATCGGTTTTTTTGATTTCTGTCTGAATCAATAACACCTCTTAAGTGTTTAAATAAACCTGAGAATTCTTGTGCCTCATCGAAGATAATGTTGCCGGGATATTCGTTAAAAAAGAAATCCATATCGGATGAAATGAAATCAAGGTCGTTGATATTTTCTAAATCAAAATACTTCCAGTCTTTTCTGACTTGTTGAGCAAGCGTTGTCTTACCTGATTGCCTAACACCAAGTATTAGTACAGCGGGAAATACTTTTAATAGTGCATTTACTTTAGCTGCACTGTTTCTTGCAAGCATATGTTTGAAAATAATTATTGACGGTAAAATCCATATGTTACGCTAGGAATTTACCGGCTGTCAATCGGTCGGCATGAGTATATTAAAACGAAACTCAGTCCAAATCACGAAAATAACCAGCATAAAAACCCCCGTCACCCCTTGGTCCGGAAGGTCCTTCATCTGTTGCTCCAATCTCTGCAAGCAATTCATCATAAAATTTAGCAGCTCGTGCTAAATCATTAGTACCTAAAGTTACATATCCAATCATGCTGTTATCCTCATTTGTTGAAATTGATTTACCGCACTTCTATTATCCTGGAAAAATCAGTCTACTGTATCAATAATAAATATCATTTTTTTCTGACTCTGATTATTAAAAGTCATCAACCTTCTGTTTTATATGTAATTTATTTGGTTTCAGATATTTTTCCGAATTTTTAATACATATTTTTGAACCTTTTGTGCCTGACCAGGGAATTACAGTCAAACAGAACGATAACGGTCTGTTGACATTGTAAATATTTACAACGATATATTTTATAAAAAGGTGAATACTATGAAACTTAAAAACAAAATATCACTCCTTTCTTTCGGTTTAACAACTGTGATGTTAACGATGGGTAACGCCAACGCTCAGACAACCCAGAAGAAAGAGTTCAATCCTAATACGACCCTCAAAAGCTGGTCAAGGATTATTGATAGTCCAAGTAGATTTAAGGTTTTGCCAAAATTTAACAATCAAGCTGTATTAGACAGAGAGACAGGATTGGTTTGGCAAAAAATACCGGATAGTAGACCCTTATCCTATGATCTATCTGTAACGGATTGCTATGAAATCGAGACAGGTGGCCGCAAAGGTTGGCGCTTAGCGACAATTGAAGAGTTATCGAGTCTTATTGACCCTAATCAGTCTTCTCCTGCCCTTCCTGAGAACCATCCCTTTTTCAATGTCTTTGCGGATAATATATTATTCTGGTCTGCAACTAATTCTCCATTTGATCCACAAGACGCTTTCACCATTAAAATTGCTACGGGTGAATTAAATACAGCTGAAAAGAAAGCCTTTCTAAATTATTGGTGTGTACGAACAGGCACATCACATGCGGGTTATTAATTTCTAGCGCAACATATTTAATTGAGTATCTATTGTGATACTCGGACAATAGCTGAAGGATATGCATTGTGTACCATGGGCGTTGCAGGTATTGCACTCAATGGTACGCAATGTATAGCCAACTGATAATTGAAACTTTCTGTTTGAAAAATATCATGCATCCAAAAAATCATTGACTGATGTATTGAGTACGCCTAATAAAGGAGAAAAATCATGTTTGAACAATCACGAAGAAAATTTATGGGTAATAGCCTGTTAGGTGCTGGCGCTTTGCTTAGTGGCTGTGGACTTAAGATTGCGGGTAGTCGCACTACTCAAAAAGGTCATTTATTGCTAGATCAAATACCTAATATCCCGCAAGGGTTAATCGAAGCAGTTAACTTCCCATTAATTGAAGCCATTCATGGCCGACGTTCTAGACGTTTTGCTCGTGGAGCATCAATACCCGATGGCCCATTAGCTTATACCTCAAAACATGCGCCTGAGCCATTAACTGAATTGGAACAACTGCTTTTATTAACCACCGTTTCGGGTAATACCGGGTGGTCTAACTTGATTCCTTATAATCGTTTTTACGCACCAAAAATTCCGAACTATGCGGGTGCAGCCGGAGGAAGGCCTTTTCCCTCTGCAGCAGGCTTTCATACTTCGGAGGTGTTTTTTACCGATGATAAGGGCAGCTATTTTTTTCCAACACGTGATATGCCAGCTACTGAGGCGAAGAGCGATCCCAATGAAACTGATTTAAACGCTTATCTGAACGAACATAAATCGCGCATTGTTAAGCTGAGTAATGGTCGTCTAAAAACACCTGCATCACCTCAGCATATGGAAATGCACAATGAATGGTGTGCTAATCTTCCAGGTAGCACCCTGATTATTCCCGTTGCTGATCTTGCACAACATCATATTCTAGCCCTGTCCTATTTAGTGCAAAATGGAGCATGTATCTTTGATGATATTAATAATCAACCCATACCGGGCATAGAAAGATTTAAAGGCATTGTTGATATCGATAATCCCTATCCACTTTCATATATAGAGCAGTTTAGCTTAACTGAGGTAACCGTTGAAACATCCACGGCTTGTTATGCAGGTGCTTTGATGTTACAGGCTATGGGACTAGGTGGCTGGATGTATGATGGCTTCAATCCTTTTAGTATTCTGGGCGCTAGTGGTGATCCAAGTGTGCCAGGCCTTGGCTTTAGTTTTGATACCAATGAACGCTGGCCGTTACCGAATGTTACCGGACTTGAAAATGTGTTTGAAGGTCATTGTCCCCCTCATTTCTCCAATATGCGAGCAGCGGTTGAAGCGGTTGTTACGCGTAAGTTTGGCGAGGGTGGTCCCTATAACTCAAACACCGCTGGGCCGTATAAAGACAATGCTGGCGTACGCGGTAGCAGTACAGTACATAGTGAATTTTTCATCGACTGTGTGGCTACCATGGCACAGTATATTTACGATAAATTTGGCAAATTCCCCGCCACTGTGCCATCCATTTTTACCTTGATGTATCTTCAGGCGCATCAACTGGATACTGATTTTTATGATAAGCACCTCAAAGCGGGCGCTTATCTTCGGACTCATGCCAATCATGATCGCGACTGGAAAATGCAATAAAGAAGATGGTGTTTTTTCGATAGTTCCCACGCTCTGCGTCACTGCCATTGACTCAAGAGATATAAATTAATGTAGGCTGGGATATAACGTGAGTGTAATCCCAGCTTTCGCGTAATGCTGGGGTTTCGCTACCGCTGCACCCCAGCCTACATTCCTTAAATTAATGGCAGTGACGCTCAGTTTAAATGACCATTAACATCTGCGTGGAAATTCATCAAAGGATGCTCCCGAGTTTCATGATGCAGAGCATCGCTGTCTGAATTCCCACGAAGGGCTAGGGAACGATAGGTACCCCCCCCCCCCCCCCCCCAATTATTTTCAACAATCCATCTGATTTTTTTATTTTTTTGTTCTTCCTCTAATTATTTTAATTAATAAGTCATTGTTTTTATTTGTTATTTGTCTACGACAAAATAAACCTTCAAATTTTTAAATTTATTTTTGAACCTTTTGCCCTCAACCAGGGAATTACTGTCAAGCAGAACGATAACGATCTGCTAGGTGCCTTTGGTTATAGTCCATTAGTTTTGAACTCCTTCAAAAGAGCACTGAAAAGTATTGCTTGAAACGTGTATATAAAACTGAACATTTTTTCTTATTTTGTTAACACAAAATTAAGCATTGCCAATAAGGGGTGTGAGTGCATTTATTATCCCAAAAAAGGGTTTGCGTCCACTTCATTATTTATTAATTTTAACGGAGAACATTATCATGTTTTTTAATAACAAAGATTCACACAATGAAATTCATCCTCTAAATCAGGCTACAACGCTGGAGATTAGCGAAAGCAGTCAATTGGATACCATTTTCTCAAAAACCGGAAGCGAAACATCTTCCACTTACAATCCTCTATCGGGGATTATTAAAATGAAACAGCAAGCTAAAAATGCAGTTTCTTTGTTTTTTTTCGCGACTCTATTGATGAGTGGAGCTGTATCAGCCGGTATACTTTACGATATAGAAAACAATAGTAGTAAAGCGAATCAAACTGGGGTTTTTTACAAGGGTAACGCACGTCTTGAAGTTCGAGGTCATGTAAGTAATACAGACAAAGTTGACTTATACAGTATTAAAGATGATGGGACCTCTAATAAAATCAACTGGGGGTTTTATCCTGACTCCGGTTCAACGAGAATGTATGTATACAAAGATGTCAATAGAAACAAAAAACATGATTCTTCAGATGCTTTTTTATTCTCATTGTCAAAAAAAGAGTATAGGAAGGATTTCTATTCATTTAGAGGTTCTATGTATATCGTTATGATTCACAATACATCAGCCCCAGGGAAAAATTACTATGCGATGAGCGCCAGTGCGCCCATGACGGTCAAGCTAAATGTTATCTCTGCAAAGAGCTATGGGACATTCGACGGTAGCTTTAGATTTGGAAGTAAGAATAGCAGTAAGCCTGACTTCTATGTAAAGACTCGAATTAATTATGGCTCAAGCCGTAAGTCCAAGACCGTTGGAAACAACAATACCCCTGTCTTTAATCACAAGCATACTGGAACGCTATATCCATTTGGAGGAATTATTCCCTTCTCAATCGACCTATACGATTCGGATCGTAGTAGCAGAGATGATCAAGCAAATATCCACCCCACCAGAGCAGAATTAAAAAGACTGGATTTAGTATACGATTTAGTTCGCAATCAAATAAGGACCGACACTGGGAAAGTGTTAGGAAAACCAGGCCAAGCCATTACTGTAAGGGGGCTCGGCATAAAATTAATAGCATCGGTGACATTTGTAGTTCGCTAACAATTTTTCTCATCTTGCCAGGTTCCATAATTCTCTCTTGGGAACCTATTAAAACAGCAAGAAACACTAGCAGGCCATGTAATCCTTCCTTATTTTACATCCCAGGGATTGCATGGCTTGACAGCTTAAAAATTTATTTAAATAGAAAGGATAAAATAATGAAAACCACCCCTGTTTTAATTGTTGTCGGCCTGTTGAGCGGTGGCACTTACCTTGCGAGCAATGGGTTTTTTCCATTGTCAGCAGAACCTACTAACTTGGCAATGGATAAAAATATACAATTTGGAACATCTACCTTAACCCCTTCGGGAAACAACATTCGCCAACACACCGAGAAAAGAAAAGTTGATGCTGTTGCAAAAAAATCAGCTAAGAAAATAAAACGTGCAACGAATGATTCAGTTATTGAAACCGAAGATAATAGAATTGAAAATTCACCGAGTGAAATTCGAGACTGGCAAGAGGGTCTGGCTGCCACAGCGGATGATCCAGTTGAAAGTGCCGATGCACTAAGATACAGTCTAGAAAAACAACCGATTGATCCAGAGTGGTCAGCACAAGCCACTGATACGCTAGAAAAAGTCATTGGTGATGAGTATTTGTCAAAACAGCTTGGCTTAGTTGAAGTGGATTGCCGGGCAACGATGTGTCGTTTGGAATTAGACCCTGACAGTGAAGAGTCTCTTTCAAAACTTGAAAATAACCTGGCTTTACTACAAGGCACCCCATTCACTCATTTTATTGTAGAATCTTATGAAGAAACAGAGGAGTTTAATTCATCTGTTGTGTATATCACGCGTAATGAGGAGTATGTAGCAAGTGCTGGTGATGATTTTTTTGAGGAGTAAATATCATCAATCGTAGGAACGGCTTTAGCCTTGATCATCGCGGCTAAAGCCGCTCCTACAATGATATGAATGGAGGGATGAATATGCAAAATCAAACTAACAAAAATGAACATGAAGCTATTGCAGAGTTGTTACCTTGGCTGGTAAACGGTACTTTATCTGCCAAGGAATCCAAGCGAGTTGAAGCTCATTTACAACATTGTGATCTATGCCGTAATCAGGTTAGTCAGCTACAAGTTGTAAACAAACAAGTTGCTGAACAGAAATCGAAATGGCAACCCTCATCAGCTCATTTTTCATCCATTTTATCTGAGGTCGAAAATATTGAATCGATAGTATCTAAACAGAAAAAAACAAAACATAAGAGTTGGTCTGGTTTTTTTCAAAACTTATTACAAACACCAACACCTGTACGCTGGACATTGGCAGTAGAAAGTGTAGCAATCATTGCTTTGCTGACAGTCTGGAATACATCACCACAAATGGGTTTACCATCAGGTGTGGAGATGTACCAAACACTGTCGGATAGTCCACAAAAGAGACCTGCACAAGATATGGGCAGAATACGGTTGCTATTAGATGATGAAATGATGGCTGCAGAATTAACCCAGTTATTGCAACAAGCTGATGCTCAAATTCGCCAAGGGCCGTCAGCACTTGGTTTGTTTATTGTTGAAGTGCCTCAGCAACGAGTTGATCAGGCTCTGGAAATATTCCTTAGTCATCAACACATTCGTCTTGCAGAGAAGCTGGATGTAACGCCATGAATATCGAAGAAAAAATTGCTAAATTATTCGCGATGGATAATGAAACATGGTTTCGACATGCAAATCCTTTAAGTGTATGGACCAGATTTACCGTGTTGCCCATTTTTATTTTATCTTTATGGAGTAGAGCTTGGTTTGGTTATTGGTCATTTGTTCCTGTCATACTTTCTATTGCTTGGGCTTGGTATAACCCAAGAATTTTTTCAATACCAAAATCTACCAATAATTGGGCATCAAAAGCTGTGCTTGGAGAAAGAGTCTGGTTGAATAGAAAAAATATCCCTGTGCCTGAACACCACAAATTAATGCCAAATATTCTTAACCTGGTTTCAACTATTGGCCTCCCTTTTATTGTGTGGGGTATATGGCAGTTGGAGATTTGGCCTACCGTGGTTGGAAGTGTATTAATTTATACTGGAAAGCTGTGGTTTTTGGATAGAATGGTTTGGCTTTTTGAGGATATGAAAAATAGTAATCCAGAATATGCAGGTTGGCTATAAGTACTCGACCATAAATATTTTAACATTTTACTTGTCTTTTTTATCATCTTCGGCGTTGCATAAACAGTTGCGTAGCTCGCTATGCGTCTGTTTATGCGCCTTGAATATGAAAAAAAATCCTACGCAAAATTGTTAAAATATTTATGGTCGAGTACTTATGAAAGAAAGAATTGAAAACTACTAGGTTTAAAAATTCGACCTTTCAAAATCAAGCAACCATTTTTTTCGATGTAATCCCCCGCCATAACCCACCAAACTACCATCAGAACCAATGACTCTATGACAGGGAATGATAATACTGACACGATTATGCCCATTAGCTGATGCAACTGCTCTGATGGCTTTTGGGTTGTTAATGGCAATGGCTTGCTGCTTGTATGAACGCGTTTCACCATAATCTATTTTTTGTAATATCTTCCAGACAGATTGCTGAAAATCAGTACCGGGTGTATCTAATGGCACGGTAAAGTTTTTTCTTTCCCCTGAAAAATATTCCGATAATTCTATTTGAACATGGTCTAAATGCGGATTAGTTCCAGGTAGAATGGCCGCATTAAGCCGTTTGCATAAATCCTTAAATTCAGTTTCTAACATTCTTCTGTCTGTAAAGTCTAGTAGGCAGATTCCGTGTACACTGGCACAGGCAAACATGGGGCCGATTGGAGTGGTAAACCGAATTATATTGATAATAGATTTTTCATCAGCATGTGTCGCTGAATCACCAAAAATAGAACGGTAACTTTCATTAAATCCGCTTAATGAATCATAACCGCTATCAAAGGCAGAATTTGTGATACTTTCACCTTGTTTGATGCTATTGAAGGCAGTGTTAATGCGTAACATTCTTTGATAGCAATGAAAGGTCATATTGTGATGTTTTTTAAACCAACGTCTGATCTGGCTAGGCTCAATGCCTCTTTGCCTTAAATTTTCATCCTTTATTTTCAAATAGGGATTTTCATGTAATTCTTTGATGATTTGTTTGATATATTCAGGTGTTTCATCCATTTTTTCCATCGGTTTACAAAGCTTGCAAGGTCTGAATCCATTTTGTAATGCCTCTTGTGCTGTATCATAAAAAACAATATTTTCAGCTTTAGGCTTTCTTGCTCTGCAAGATGGACGACAAAAAATACCTGTGGTTTTAACTGCCGTGATAAAAACGCCCTCATAGAGAGAATCCTTTCTCCCGTATGTATCATATTTTTCTTCAAACGTTAGCTTTTTTTTCATTGTTAATTATGACTGTGATAATTCCGACTGCAGAGCATTGCTGTCATTATTTCAATGGCTTAACGTGTTTGATGGGAGGGATTTTAATCGCGACCGACAAGATCAAGAGAAACCGCGGCTAAAGCCCCTCCAACAAACTCCGCAGCGTATGGGAGCGATAAATTATACTTTGACAATTTCGTTTTTGAAGCTGGAAAGAAACGAAACCACCTTATCGCATTCTTTCTGGGAAGCCTGTACGGCTTCCATAGTAGCAGCACAATGCCCAATAAGTATCGACCAATCACTTCTACTGATTTTCATCCCCTTATGCGCTGTTTTCATATCTCCTCGGTTTTGCCAGAAACGTTCCAATTGGGAATCTCCTTTTAATCGTGACATAAATTCTTCGACTATTGCTGAAATGCCTTCATACCCGCCAAGACGTTCGTCTAGTGATTTCTGATTCATTACATTTCTCCTCTTGCTTAAAAGCTACATTACACAAAGTAGATAGAGAGCAAATTCTAACGAAGTGATATTTTCTCACTACCGAAAAATTAACAAGTATATTTTTCTTTTCACTCACCCAATTTAGTCGTTACATGATCTCCGTGGAAATTTATTGTAAGGATGTTACGCGTCTCCTGTTTCGAGTAGAATTAATCTCTTTCGATAAACGGGATAAAAAAATGACTAAAACTACTCAAACATACTGGAATCCTCTAAAATCAGAAAACAATGGCCAATGGCAAGCTATTGAAGGTCTGGAAGGTTTTGCTGAAGAGTTAACACTGAGTATTGATAATGAGACAGGAGAATATACTCGCTTAACCCGGTTTCAACCTGGCGCTGATACAGCGTCTTTCGGTGCTAAAAGCCATAACTATCCGGAAGAAATTTTTGTCCTCAGTGGACGTCTATACGATCAGGAATTTAATATGTGGCTAGAAACGGGGCATTATGCAAGCAGGCCATCTGGAGAGGTACATGGCCCTTTTAAAACTGAGGAAGGATGTGTGGTGCTTGAGGTTTCTTTTCCTAATAAAGTGGCTCAATAAAACAAGACTCCACCGAATCTTATTCTATTTCGCTGTGATATTTAGGGGCAAAGCACAAAGCTGCATTAAATATTTTGAGCAGATCCCTATGAAAAACTGGCCTCTTCGACATTATGTACTACTTCACTAGAAGCTAATTCCAGACCTTTTCTAAAGCAGTCATTTGCTCGGTCTTTATCGCCTTGTTTTGATAAAAAATCACCCAAAAGCCGATAGGCTTCAACTGTTGGTTCAGTACTTATACTTTTTGATAAATACTGCTCTGATTTATAAGCATCACCCACCTTAACGCTGAGTTTACCGAGAATTCTTAATAAAATGGCATCATTCGGATGCTTTTTCAACCATAGCTCCGCTTTTTCCAATTGGGAGGTTACATTGTCAGATTGGATGCTACCAAAGATAGAGAGTAAGGTTCCATCCCAATTTTTATCAAGGGCAGCTGTAATTTCTGGTTCTACCTGGTTTCCCGCCTTTGCTTCAATCATAGAAGCAAAATAGATTGCCGAAATTCCTTGCATTGCCTTGATGTGATCAGGGACTGACTGCCAAAGTGCTTGAATTGTACTTGCATCACCTTTCCCGGCCTCCTCCTTGAGTAAAGAACTAAATGTCTCGGCTTCTAATAATTTGACCTCGGCTTCCATCAGTACTTTATTTTTGTGCAGTGAAGGTAGCAAATTCTTTATTCCTTCCCAGTCACCTACCTTTTGGTAAGTTTGATGCAGTAACTTCATAACGCTGGCATGGTTAGGATCAATCGAATGCAATCGTGATAACGTCTCCAGGGCTTCATCAAACTGATTTCCTGAAAAATGCAGTTCCGCTTGAGTCAAGCCGACTGCAATTTCTGCATCAGGCCCTTGTTTGCCAGCTTCCTCTAAATATTTGTCACGTTTTTTAAATGCACCGCGCGATTGTGCCGCACGAGCCGCCGTTAAGTAATGTATTAATGGAGTAGTGCTATTTGAGGCATGTTTAATCAATGTTTTTTCAGCTTTAACCCAATTCCCTTCGGCTGAATCAACCAAACCGGAAATTAATGCTTCTTGGGAGCGAGTTGCTTTACCTGCTTTGCTTTTGGCTTTAACTTTGCCGGGCAATCGAATAAGCCAGCCTAGAAGTCTGAACAGAAAATAAAGTGCAGAGAAAAAAATGACCAGTGCCGTAGCGAAAACTACAAGAGATGTCTCTATCGACCAATGCCCAATGCCCATTAGTACATAGCCAGGGTTATCATATTGAGATAACCAGTAGCGTAAACCGAAAGCTACTGCAATTGCAAAAGCCACAGCAAGTAAAAAATAGAAAATATTCTTCACAGTCGTACTCCCTATTTCTGCCCTTTTGGAGGCGTTTGTGGTTTATCGGATTGCTTAGGCTCAGATGAGGTCAAAGGTTTGTCAGCATCAATTCTTAATTTCACAATATCCCTGAGCATTTTTAATGATTGGCTAATGTCAGGAAACTGGCCGCGTATTGGCGTTCCATTTAGAGTGTCAAGTTCCTTTGCGAAATTCTTGGAATTTTTATTTTTGGCAAAGTGCGTAGCAAGCCATTTTTTTGCATCACTAATACTGTGTTTAAATAAATCATCATTTTGTTGAACCAATGAAAGCTTAACCATTTCCAATTTCACCTTAAGCTCTTCCTTGATAAATCGAGCTTGTTCAGGTGTTATGACTGACAATATCGGTTGCTCAGTATGGCGGATCGTTACCAGTCCTTCAAGTTTTTCTATTGCTGAATCTATCAAACCTTGGTCTTCTTCAGTGACTTCTTGTTGAGGCTCTGCTGGGGTGATTTCCTTACTTTCATGAGGCAGAAAAGTTGTTAGTTTGTCGACATTTTCTGTCAAAAGCTGAATGGTGGAATAGATACCCACAATGTCTGGAGTTTGCACATTTTTAAGTTGGGCGATTTCTTTTGCTATTTGTCCGCGGATTTTATAAACAGCGGCATCGCCACTTTCACGCAAGCGCTGATCGGCAGCAATTAAGGCTTCTTTGGTAGTATTTATATCACCCACTAACAACAAGCGTTGATTGGCAATACTTAATAGATATTCAGCATCAGCAATAAGCCAGTCACCACGGGTTTTTCCCAATTGGCGTTGCACCTGTGCCATATTAATAGTTAGCTTTTCAATGGCAGTATCCATTTTTTCCTGGTGTAATTTAGAAAAATCTGCCAATTTGTCATTAAAGAACTTATCTTTACCCGTCATCTCTGTTTCGAAGGTGGCTATTTGCGATTGCAGTGCCGATATTTGCGATTGATAACCCGTAATTTGTTTGGTTAATTCAATGGTTCGCTGGTCACTTTTATCTACATCACCACCGATATCTTGTTGCTTATCCCGTAACTGTTGTAAGAGAAAAAAACCACCAGCGGCCAAAACCAGCACTAACAGCAAGATAATAATCCCAAACCAGAGGCCGCTTTTTGATCGCCGAGGAGGCTCACTATTTTTTTCTGGAGGTAGTACTTTTTCTCCAGCAGTCTGGGCTTCATTTGCCGTTTCTTCTAAGGTTTCTTGTATCTCATTCACTTCTGCCACATTTTCCCCCATTTACTATCGCTTTTACTAGTGCTGTATCTGCTGGTTTTTCTGACACAAAAACCTGCTTAAATCCCCGTTCTACTGCTAACTTCCCAATTCTTTGGCTGATAACAGCCAAAGGTGTAGCCAATAATTGTCGATGAATACTGCTATCCAGCATTTTCAGCAAGTTGTTCAATGCCTCGCCACTGGTTATAGTAATTACATCGAGTTGATTCTGGTGCAATAATTTTTCAACAGACCCAGTATCAGTTTCAGGCATTATTCTCCGGTACACTTCCAGATAATATACCTGAGCGCCACGTTCTTCAAGCGTTTGAGCCAATAATTCCCGTCCGCCTTGACCTCTGACAATCAAACAGGATTGGCCGTTTAATTCTTGCATTTGCGGCATGGCCAAAATGGCTTCTGTGTTAAATTGTTGCTCCGGTACCAAATCAACATTTAATCCCGCATTTCTTAAGGCTTTAGCTGTTGTTTGCCCCACAGCTACAATGCGAGTTTGCTCTGAACAGTCTATTTTCCCATTATTTGCCCGCAGTGCAAAATTTACCGCATTAGTACTAACAAAAAAAAGCCATTGATATTGATGTAATGCGTTCAAAGTTCTCTTTATTTCATCAAACGGCTCAACAGGAATAATTTCCAATACAGGGAATTTAACAGGCGTACCGCCAATTTTTTCGATCAACTTACATAAATTATCAGCCTGATTTTTGGGGCGGGTGACTAAGATGTTCAAAGTCACATTAAGAAAATAATTCTTGTAACACTTTATCCGCGCCCTGGTGTAATAAGTCTTCCGCGGCATCTGTGCCTAGTTGTTCCGCTTCACTGGCATTGCCCGATATTTCTGTTCGATACAGTACACTGCCATCAGGCTTACCCACCAAACCTTTAAGCGTTAATTGCTCACCTTGTAATTGTGCAAACCCTGCTATCGGGACCTGGCAACCTCCTTGCAATCGTGCGTTCATTGCTCTTTCTGCTGTCACGCATAAACTGGTTTGGTGGTCATGTAACGAACGTAATATATCGTTCAGATAATTATTATCTGAACGGCATTCAATGCCTATGGCTCCTTGCCCTATTGCAGGTAAACTATCGGCTGTTGATAACGCTTCGGTAATTCGATTGGCAAGGCCTAGTCTTTTTAATCCAGCGGCTGCAAGGATTATAGCGTCAAATTCAGCGGCATCCAGTTTGGCTAGGCGAGTATTCACATTTCCTCGCAAAGGCAGAATCTCTGCTTCAGGAAGATTTTCCATAATTTGACACTGGCGACGCAGGCTGGACGTACCAATACGCACCTTCTTTGGTAAACTGGCAAGTGAGTTATAGCGATTGGAAACAAAAGCGTCCCGAGGATCTTCGCGGCTTAAAATAGCTGATAGATGGAGCCCTTCAGGAAATTCAACGGGCACATCCTTCATAGAATGAACCGCAATGTCGGCGGTTCCATCTAGCATACCTTGCTCCAGCTCCTTTACAAACAGACCTTTGCCTCCGATCTTAGCTAAAGGGGCATCGAGAATTTTATCGCCGCGCGTAGTCATTTTGACCAACTCGGTTTTTATCTCGGGAAAGTTTTGTTGTATTAATGTGGCGACATGTTCTGCTTGCCACAGTGCCAAAGGGCTTTTACGCGTGGCAATGCGAATAACTTTTTGAGTCAAAAAAATCTCGAATTAGTGATTAAATTTCCTTATTGTAACTGATTTGCTCTAATGGTGGCTGACCAGTAAATGATAGGAAGCCTGGTTAAGTTTTCAGGAAAAATAGTTTATTTGCCGAGAAAGTGAGGCATTTAACATAGTTTTATTATTTCTAAGAGAGGCGCTTGATTTTTTTCTTTAAAAAACAACGATATAAGTAATTGGCATGAAGTGTGCTTGCATATTGAGTGTTGCCTAGTTAAATCACCTAAATATTTGTCGGGATGATGAAAAGGAAAAACAAGGAAACAGGGAGAGGAACTCCTGGCAACAAAATCGCCTGACAGGAGTGGGCAAATAAGGAAACCCCTCACCAGGGATGGTTCTATTATTGAGGAGGCAGGATTGCCTGCCTCCTCTTCACATGAAGTGTATTACATTTTGTCACGTTGTAATTTCAATTAGCGTAGAGAACCCCGAACAATATAAAGGCCGGGATCGCGGTTAGCGAACCCGGCCTCTTAGTTGCAGTTAACTAATTCTGTGAATCGATTAGTTCATGCAAATCAGAGAAAGGTCGTCAACTCTGAAATTCGCTGCACCGGTTGGTGTTGCACGAACTCTAACTTGGCGCCAACCATTCACTGGCATATTGAAAGCACCATGAGTTGCGTGACCTTCAGGGTCGTACCTAGTTCCTCTTGAGTAATCCATAAAGTAATTAGCAGGATTCAAATAACCGACACCCGCAACCCAGATTCTAGCGTTTAAACCACCACCATTCAAAGTGGTCCACCGAGTTTCAGCTGAAAAATGTACTGCCGCCCGTCCCTGCCTAAAGTAGCACCACTGGAAGTCTTGGTTACCAGCCGCTGAATTAAGATCCAGCCAGATGGGCACATTGACATTTTGGAAATTGGTATTCGCTGTGTAATTGGATACATCCGCCGAGGCTTGCCCGCCTAACAGGGATAAACCCAGGACACTTGCTATTGCTAAAATTTTTTTGATTTTCATGATATTTCTCCTATAATGAAAATAGATTTACAAAAAATTCAACTTCACTGTACTGTACGTACCGCTGCAACGGTGCGCACATTCCTTCAAACCGGTAGTTGTTGAGGCTTGAATCATCCCAAAATATTAAACGCCCACCTCGTCATCGGAATGTTGCGATTCTGGAGCTTCAGTATCTTTGTTTTCCAACTCTTTTAGTCCTTCAAGTATCGCTTCAGCTTGTTCGCGTATACTTTTGTCTGCATCATCCAACGCGATTTCCGCAAATTCACCGATTTGCATTGGTGACAGTTCGCTATTCATACTCAAGGTGTTGAGGGCTACAGAGCGGACTATAGGGGACGGGTCTGATTCTGCCAGTTCCTTCAGGGTCGTAACAGACAATTCAATAGCATTTTCCTGAGCTGATAAAATCGCCATCGTCCGAACATCAGGATTTTCATCTCGCATAGCGTCCTTAATGCGTTGCACTGACTCTTTGGTATCTGAACTGGCGTATTGTTGTAGCGCCAGAACCCGGCTGACCGGATCGGAGGAATATAGATCATCCTCGGCAAGCTCTCTGGACCTGTTTTCGTGATCGGTTAGGGCGATAGTTTGTCCAGTACCAGCCGGATAAACCCATGCGGCTTGTAGTCGAGCTTTGTCGGCACTATAAAGAAAAAAATAGTCGTAGCCTGTCAGTAGTTCCCGAAGCGCCGTATCAATAGGAGTGTCCTGGATTGATATAGTAATGCGATGTTCGGAATTGACGCTTTCTGAGTTGAAAGGAATGTTCGCTTCACTCGCAATTTGTACTAAAACATCGGCAAGAACCGCATTTTCAGCATTAATGATCAACAAGCCGTTCTCGAAACTAACTTCAGAATTCCCGGTATCATTCAATTCTGCCGTCTCTCGTCCATCTTGCTCAAAGTCATTATCCAATTCTGCTTTGAAATCCAATGGTTCGAGTTTTGTCAGCGACCTATTTTGTTGCTTTGCAATGACAATCATTTCTCCCATTTTTTTCTTCAGGGGATGGGTTTGTTCACCTTTAACAAGAGTATTAGTATCTTGTTGTGAACCAGCGCTAGGCTGACGTAACTGCAAAAACCCGTAAAAGGTTACGCCTACGATAGAACTCAGTACGATTGTTTTGCTAATCAGTTTCATTTGTTTGTATTGGTCAGTTTCTGAAAAAGTTGCAGTTAGTTTACTGATGATGGCGATTGAAGACAGTTAATTAATACGCACTAAATTTGTGAAATAGTTGACTAGCTAGTTCGCGTCTATAAATAGCCCTATTTTACGGATCCTATTTCCAGTGCGCATATTTTTGTTCGGAAATTGAAAAAAATTCAGGGTGAACGCTATCGATTTGCCTACGTGATCCT
>JAUXDP010000036.1 GCA_030618325.1 Methylococcaceae bacterium
CATCCACTCTCTAAGTCGTTGGCCACTAGGGTCATCGAATGGAATACCTGTTTCATGGACTTTTCTGCCTGGCGCCTGACCTGCAATGAGAATCCTGGCTTTAGGATGAACCTGGAAAATAGGCCTGGGCCCTAACGGCAAATGAGGGACGCACAATGCGCAGTCCCTCACTTGCTTATTTAACGTGGCTGGTTTCATCTGGTACCGATTGCGTTAGCTGTTGTTCAATGAATCCAGCTTAATTGTTATATATTATCAGCCCTGCTCCAACTAGTATCAACAATCCACCCACAAACACACTGGGTGTAATATGCATCTGCCTGTAAAACACATAGGTAAATATCACAACAAATAATGGATATGTCATTTCAATTAGACTAGCTAGCGTTGCATTTTTCCCTGTGATCGCGGTATATACCATTACTTCACCAAACAAACCGATTAAACCTAGCACCGCAAATATCCATTGTTCTGAAGTTGGTAAAGCTCTCACGGTTTCAATGTCATTTCTTACTGTGTTCAGAAATAACGGGATCGCCAATATAACCGGTATCATACTTAACAAGATGACGCTGTATAGCGAAATACGTTTTAGTGCCATATCAACTAATGGGTAATAAATGCCCCATGTAATGGCTGCTGCCAATGCTGCTACGTACCAAGGTAATTGCATAACATTACTCGCTCAAATTAGTTGCGTATTATTTGATAATATTTTTGGCTGTTCCACCATAGATATAATATCTACTGCGCTATTATGCTGTTTGTTAAATGCACGTTGTTGACTTAGTGGCTATGACTGGAACAATGCAACAGATTAGCACACCACGCTGATATTAATATCTATATAAGTTCTAGTAGATTGTTAAGCTTAATAGAGAACTGTGCCTAGTATTTTAGATAAGTCTATAAATCAATCATTGATATTTGATAACTATTGGTACACACTTTCCATCCTATTAAATTTAACGAGAAAATTATTTAGATGGGACGTTGGAGACCACCACCACCTAAATCTTCACCCTATATAACAGGAGAAGGATTTAAGGCGCTACAAACTGAGCAGGAAGCCTTATGGGAACGCCGCAAGCACGTTACTAAAGCATTGTCAGAAGCTGCGGCTGAAGGCGATCGCTCTGAAAATGCAGAGTATATTTATCGGAAAAAAGAACTACGGGAGATAGATAGACGAATTCGGTATCTGCAAAAACGATTGCCTATTCTTAAGGTTGTCACTGAAAAACCGACCTCTCAAGAGCAGATATTCTTTGGTGCATGGGTAACACTGGAAAAGGATCAGGGCGAGGAAGTACGTTATCGTATTGTTGGGCCAGATGAAATAGGTACTAAAGATTATATCAGCATGGATGCGCCATTAGCGCGAGCTTTGTTGAAAAAAAATATCGATGATGAGGTGAAAATTAAAACTGAGTTTGGCGAGTATTGTTATTTGATTGTAGATATTGAATATTAATGTGCTGTTGTATTAGTATACGTAGCTGTCCTTATTCTCTGTATGACCACAATTCTGGTTTTCTATCAGTCTAAGAACCTATTCAAGATCTACTGTACCACTGCCAGTTACGCTTGGGCGGTGCTCGAAATCCTCATTTCCGCCATGTAAACTCCAGTTTCTGCGCTCCGTCTGCACGTAACTGAAAGCTCTCGTAACGATCTTGAGCAGGTTCTAAAGCATTCTATAAACTCAAACACTAGCGGTGTGAAGTATAGCAATGCTAAAATCTCCAGCTTATAAAAAAACCTGACGGAATCAATCTTGACTGACATTTTAAAACTTCCTGCCGACTCTCTCAAACTGAAAGCCGATCTGAGTGATCTGAATATTACGCCGCAATCGCTGAACAAAAACCAATATATTCTTGGTCAGTCTAGAGCGCAGTCTGCGCTTAAATTTGGCATTGCCATGCAAAATCCTGGCTACAATGTTTATGTCATGGGGGAGCCGGAAACCGGGCGTTTATCCATGGTTACTTCACATCTGGATTTACTTGCTTGTACCCAAGAAACGCCGCAAACCTATGCATATGTCGACAATTTTGAAAATCCAAGGGAACCGTTGGCTATCAGCTTACCCGCAGGAACGGCACAGGATTTTTGCAAGGATATAGATAACCTGATTGATAATTTATTGGCCACTTTTCCAGCAGTTTTTGAAAGTCCGACTTATCAGCAAAAAAAGACATCTATTGAACGCGGTTTTAACCAGCGCTACAACAAGGCGTTGGATAGTGTAGAAAGCAAAGCAAGATCTCTGAATATTGCGTTATATCGTGAAAGTGACGCAGTTTCTTTTGCACCAATTCGAGATAATAAATCGTTGACCGAAGAACAGTTCAATGAGTTACCCCAGGAAGATCGTGATCTGTATCACAAACAAACCCAGGAATTGGAAGGCCACCTGGATGAGACTCTGCTGGAATTGCCGTTATGGCGGCGGGAAATGAGTGACAAAATCAAACAGCTGGATAGTGTAACCATTCGCCAAGCTATTAACCCTTTATTTAAAGAGCTGAACAATAGCTATCAGAATATTGATGATGTAATTACTTACCTGGCAGAAATAAAAAAAGATCTGCGCCATACTTTGATTGATGTTCTGGTTCACCCTCAGGTTGTGGAAGCCTCTGATGCCAATAAACGAAAATTATTGTCAGAGCAATACATGCCGAATATTCTGGTGGATTATCCAAAAGAAAATGGTGCGCCGGTCATTTATGAGCCTCATCCAACCTATTCCAATTTATTTGGCCGGATAGAATATATGAGCGATCAGGGAACGCTGATGACTAATTATAGCCATATTTGCGCAGGTGCTCTACATCGTGCAAATGGCGGATATTTGATCCTGGATGCGGAAAAATTACTCAACTACCCTTATGTTTGGGAAGGTCTGAAGCGAGCCTTGCAATCGGGACGCATAGAAATTGAATCCCCTTATTCCGAGTTGGGGGTTAACCCAGTGACTCTCAAGCCGGAAGACATTCAATTAAATGTAAAGATTATTCTGGCAGGATCCAGAGATATTTATTATTTGCTGCAAGAGCTGGATGATGAATTCAACGAAATATTTCGTATTCTGGCCGATTTTGACAATCATATTGATCGCACTCCTGAAACCATGCAGCAGTTTGCGGCATTGATGATGAAGTTGGCGCGAGACTCTGGTGCCAAGCCATTAACCCAAAATGCTATCGAATGTGTGATTGAACACAGTTCAAGATTAGCGGAAAATCAACACCGTTTATCCGCGCGTATTAATGATTCCCTGGAAATTATTGGTGAAGCGGAATTTTTGCGCTGTGCTACTGATAGCGAAATTATTGATCGACAGCATATCGAACAGGCGTTAGCTGCAAGAGAAGAACGCAATGGCAGGATCTCCGTCAATATTCTGGAAGATATGATGGATAACACGATATTGATTGATACGGAAGGTGAAGCAATCGGAAAAATCAATGGTCTTACAGTGCTGGAAGTAGGCGACAGCAGTTTTGGTGCTCCGGCACGAATTACGACTACCGTTTATCCCGGTTCTCGGGGTATTGTTGATATAGAGCGTGAAGCTGAACTTGGCCAGTCTATCCATTCAAAAGGTGTTTTAATTCTTACCGGTTATCTGGGTCATTGCTATGCACAGCAGTTTCCACTGGCAATTTCGGCCAGCATAGCTATTGAACAATCTTATGGGCATATTGATGGTGATAGCGCTTCGCTGGGAGAACTTTGTTGCCTGATTTCAGCGTTAACCAAAATTCCTATTAAGCAATCATTTGCCATTACAGGGTCTATCAATCAATACGGTGAAGTTCAGGCAATTGGTGGAGTTAACGAGAAAATTGAAGGTTTTTTCAGGCTTTGTCAGGCCAGGGGTTTGAGTGGCGATCACGCAGCAATCATTCCTGCCGCCAACAAGCGTAATTTAATGTTGAAGCAAGAGGTTATCGATGCTGTTGAGAAAAACCTGTTTGCTATTTATACCGTTTCTAATGTTGCTGAAACTTTGGAATTGCTCACGGGTCAATTGGCAGGATATATTGATGAGCAAGGCAACTACCCAGAAGGCACTGTTAATTATAAAGCAGTATCTCGACTGAAAGAAATTTCAGATATGGCTACTACTGATAAAGAAGATGAAGAAATTGAAGAGGGGAGGGGGTAGTCTGTTTGATTGTTTACGCAGAATTCCCTGCGTGATTAACAGGGATAATAATACTGAACACCGCACCTCCATTAGGCGCATTTTCTGCCCAGATACGGCCATGATGACCTTCAATTATTTCTTTACATATTGCTAACCCAAGCCCTGTACCACCAGCGCCTGATTTGGTTTTGGTGCTTTGAATGAATTTATCGAATACGCTATCGAATTCATTATCAGGGATACCGACACCTTCGTCACGAATGACCAAACGTAGAGCCGGTTGCTGGCCTTGTTCATCTTTTCTTCGCCCGGCAGGTAAGTTGTCTTCAACAATGGAAACATAAATTTGCTTACCTTTCGGGGTAAACTTTATGGCATTGGATAAAAAGTTGATGATGACCTGAGCAATTTTTTCCGGGTCAATAATACAGGTAGTGTTACATTCAGGGGGCATTACAATTATAACCATTCCGCGCTCTTGTAAAGATGCTTCCTGCTCACCTACACACTGGCTAAGTATTATTTCAAGATCGGCATTCTCAAAATTAAACTCCATTCGTCCTGCTTCCAGTTTGGCCAAATCTAGCAAGTCGTTAAGCAGTAACATAAGACGGGAACCACTCTCATTAATTTTATTAAAATAACCTTCTAATTTTGTTAAAGGAACTCTTTCCAGCTTTTTAATGCCAAGATTCGAAAAGCTCAAAATAGAGTGCATTGGTGTGCGAAGTTCATGGGATATATTGGCAAGAAATTCTGATTTAGATTGATTAGCTCGTTCGGCCGCATTCTTTGCTGTTTCAGCTTCCATTGTTGCGATGTTAAGCCCTTTGATGGCAAGAGATAAAAGATCTTTATGTTTTTGAATTTTGTCCAACATCTCATTAAAGCCGCGTATCAAATCACCAAGTTCATCTTTGCCTTCAGCTTTGGCACGAAGTGCATATCCTTCATTGCTTGAGATTCGGCGCATGACATCAGCCAGATGTAACACGGGTCGAGATATTAGTTTTTGTAAGTAACTGGCGAGCAAGAAAGCGATAATTAAGGCAGCGGCCATCAGTCCAGCAATCAATAGTGTTTGTTGAGCAAAAGACTCATGGAGATTCATCAGGCTGGCACGCAACCTTATACTACCAACTACTCGGCTATCCACCTGAATCGTTTGTTTAATATCCAGAGAATTACTTTCATAGCTAATTTCTTCTAATGCGTCAGTTTTCCCATCGGGGATTAGAAACATGAAATTCGCTACTGTCTTGTTAATCATCCGACAAAAAAAATGTTGAGGTTTTTTCTGTTCAGATCGATAGCTTGAAAACAGCTCACCATCCGGATAAAAAAGTTCGGCTGTAACCACCTGCTGCTCAGATTTTAACGCAGCCAGAATCTCTTGGCCGGTCTCTGGGTCATGAAAAGCAAGTGAAGCGCCACTGTTGATACCGACCACATGAGTTAGTGTAGAGAGGGAGTCTCTTAATAGCTCGTGTCTAGAATGCCACTGAGTGTAAGTAATTACACTGAAGGCTACCAATAATACCAGAGTACATACAATCATCACTATACTGATGATCTTGCGGCGAATCGGGGTGTTTTTAAGAAAATGCATTTACTCACCTCCATCCACAATAGTGGCTAGCCGAAGCAATTTGGCACTTGCCTTTAGGCCTGCCTGCTTGAGATGCTGGATATTGATGAACAGATGAAGATTTTTACTTTGCCGCGTAATGCCTATCATGCCACCGTGTTCTGAAAATTTTTCGATGTCACTGACGGTTAGAATGTTCCTCGCTTTCAATTTGGGAAAAAATTTAGTGAACTTTGCTTGTTCATTGGCCTGGATGTACCATAACTGGCACCCCTTCAGGTCATCTGTATCGTTTATTTTGCGAAATACCAGTTTCCGGCCCCTCGCAGTTTCACCATGAATGATTTTCTTTAAAATGATTATGATGGGACTTTGTTCGTTCAGCGCACAGAAATGGAATGCTTCGGGATGTTCTGAGAAAGCACTATCAGGCCAACGGATAAATTCGGCGAAATTAAACAGATAGACAGCTTTGATTTGGTCTTCAGTAAATTCTGCCCCAAGAACGGGTTGAATTGTTGCAATGAGCAAAAAAAACCAAGTTAAGGTACCCCGCAACATTCTATTCAATTTTCTAATAGATAGTGTCATAGAGCTTATTTAGGCCTAGAATTTCAATTCCAGCATAAGATAGCCTTCACGCTCGATTTTTGTTGGCACAGGCGCTATATAAACTTGCCTATACTCAAATCGTTCATCATGAAGCAAATTCTTGCCAAACACAGCTATATTCAAATTTTTTGTCATCTGCCAACGCAGCCCAACATCAATATCAATATGACTCTTCACCTTTGATGCGGAAAGTCGATCGATATAATGCCCCCCCAAAGTTAAGGTTAAATCAGGTGTCAGTTCATAACTTGATTGCAGGTTAACCTGGTGGTGCGGACTTTGCCCCTCAATAACTTTTACAAGATCCTTATCTCCTATACGGGGACCACTGTGAAGTTCCATATTAAGATACGAATAGCTAGCACGTATGGTCAACTTTTCACTAGGCTGCCAGTCAAAAGCCATTTCGAATCCATAAGTCTCTGCATTGATATTATTATCAACCTCAAGGATGATAGCAGCCAATGGCGCTGTTTGTGATGGGAATGAAACACCTACCGGAGTAAAGTTTTCCAACTTGTCATAATCGTTATAAAAAAGTGTCAAATCAAAGAGCATAGTCTCATGAGGCTGAAAACGATAGCCAATCTCATAAGCTATCAGCTCTTCAGAATCAAAATCACGACTACCTTGCAGAACAGAAATAACACCAGGTTTAACTAGATTATCCGGAATCATAAAGGCATCATGCTCTGCTCTTGAAGGCGTACGGACAGCTCGGGAGACAGAAGCCCAGAGCAACTGCTTCAGAGCAGGTTTCCAACGTATCCGTGCGCTGGGTTGTACTTCAAAACCAGAATAATCATTGTGTTCAAATTTACTACCCAGAGTTACCCAAACGCTGTCTTCGATTACTTCAATATCATCCTGAATAAAAGCACTAAATAGATGATCCTGCCTATTATCGAAATTTACAAGACCTCTTGTTTCAGCCAGGCTTGTTGCATGGTTTTGGAAATTAGTAAAACGGTAACCCACACCAACTGCGACATTATGCTTGCTCCAGGGAGAAAAATGATATTGATAGTCCAAGTCCAAATTGTCGTGTTCGTTTTTTACCAGAAAGGAATTCCGATAACTATGGTCATAATAAAATTGCAACTCGTGGCTTGACCCATCTGTCAGATTATGTGTCCACCGAGTTAGCAGATTGCCTCCCCAAACAGTACCAGTACGATCCACTGCAACACTAAATTCCGGTGCTTGTATGGCCCGATAGCCCACTTGGCCCTGATAGAAATCCCCTTGTACAGTAAACTGGTTTTCTGTATTGACTTGCCAATCAACCCGAAATCCGCCACGCGCATCATCCCAACCGTCTGTGCCTTTCGAGCCATCCTCAAAAACACCATTGTCCTGATTACGGTATTTGGCATAGAGACGATAATAAATATCATCTGAGATCTTATCTCCATAGCGGGCGGTTGCAATACCGCGTTCAGTACCGAATGTTCCAGACAAGAGCGCGCCCTGCGTATCTTCCGCTTTTTTTGTAATAATATTGATTACACCATTAACGGCATTAGCACCCCACACTGTTGCACCAGGCCCGCGAATAACCTCAATCCGTTCAATATCTTCAATCACGGTATCCTGAACATCCCAGTGCACACCAGAAAACAGTGGTGTATAGACCGCCCGGCCATCCATCATTACCAATAAGTTGTGTGCAAACAATCCACTGAATCCACGACTGGTTATACTCCATTTATTGGCATCTATCCGTGCTACCTGCAGCCCTGGTACCATACGCAATGCTTCTGGAATACTGGTCGCACCCATGCGGCGAATATCTTTTTGGGTGACAACATAGACCGCTGCGGGTATATCTGTGATTTTTTGTCGTGTTTTGCCCGCAATGGTAACTTCCACATTCCCCAGCTCTTCTAGGCTAAGGTGCTTGAGTTGATTCAGTAAAATGTCCTCATCTGCCATGACAGAAGAAAAAATTAAACTAACGGCAATACCCAGTTTACCTAGGATAGACAACAACTTCTTTGTCATGGGTTTGTTCTGGGAAATACTGGCTTTATCGCTTTATGAACAATCAACAAAAGCATGTACCTCGTTGCCATTACCTTGATACTCGACTCGTGAAAAACTAAGCATAGTTGCCATAGCAATGCCTCGGCCGTGGTTATCCATTGCACGGTCTGCACACATTTGTAGGTAGGGTTGCCAGTCAAAGCCACTGCCTTGGTCTTTGATGATGATCTTGATCTCACCATTACTACGTTGAAATTCAAGGGTAGCAAATTTGTTGTTATTTGATTCTAGTTGTAAACGCTTTTCGACTTCTTTCAGCCAAATTCCCTGTTCGTTATAAACCGTTTTATCATCGTAGCTAATGCCAAGATTGCCGTGTTCAACAGCGTTGATCAAAAGTTCTGAAAGACCCATTATAACCTTGGAGGACTCAGGGCAGGCGTTGGCCACAAGAGAGGCGAGGGAACGTGCTTGATCCAGACTTTGAAAGCTGAAACTTGCAGTGTCTATTAATCTGAGGGCTATATTTTTTTCTTCAAGCTCATTCTGTAATCCTTTATATTCAAGTCGATCACGCACTGCTGTCTCAACAACAGAAAACAACATTTCCTCTTCGAATGGCTTGGTGAGGTAGTAATAGGCTCCCGCCTGCATACCTTCCTTGATGTCTTCCTTGGAAGCTCGCGCTGTTTGCAATATTACTGGGCAGTGAGTAAGAACTGGATGCTCTTTAATTTTAGCGAGCACTTCCATTCCACCCATTTCAGGCATCATTCTATCCAAAAGGATAACATCAAAACTCTGTGGCTCAGATTCCAGCATTTGCCATGCAGCCGCGCCGTTCTCAGCGGTACTCAGCTTGTAGTTGCCTTCCTCAAGGTATTCGATGATTATCTCAAGATTATGGGGCTCATCATCTACAATCAGTATATGAGCGGCATTAGACATAATATATTCCTTCTTTAATAAATAAGCTCATACTTAAGCGTAGACTAAATTATTGAATACGGGTACTAGTGCAAACTATTGGTTTTTCCGCATATTCTAAAATATAACCCTACCTGTAGGTGAAGCAGGTATTTTTTGGAATTTATTTGAAATCAATGACTTGAACTATAAGTCGTTAGAAATTGATTTCTCAAGAATTATTGATTATAAATTAAGTTAAGAATACTGCAACAATACTTTCCGTAGTTCAGCAATTCCCGCTACCCTCTCCAAGACATCCCTCTAAGGCCCAATAATTATTCTTATCGCAAACTATATGTGGAATAATAGCTTGTAACTATTTTTTCACAATCAACTTCAAGTCTTGAGCAAATTACGAAAACATCTATCCATACCCGGACTCCTTTTAACGGTCATGAAACGGTTTCGTTATATATCCGAGCAAACGGCTTATATGTCTACGATTTCTATAGCCGATTGTCTCATGTCCGGGCTTGCATTATTTAGTCTAAAATACCCCTCACTGCTGAAACTCGACAATGACCGAATGGATGATATCATCCAACATAACTTGCGGACCCTCTAATGGTATCCAAAATATCCCCTGTGATACCTACTTGCATGAGCGACTGGACCAAAATCGCCCCACCTGCTGCGTAAAACGTTTACCAGCTTAGTTGCCCAGGTTCAGCGAGGTAATGAACTGACACCGTTCCAGTTTATGGATGACTATTATTTGCCATCGGTTGATGGCATGGGGTATTTCTCTTCCCACTAGGTGCATTGTGAGTGATGTTGCTTCAAGAGTAAGCGTCCAACGGCGCCATCTACCCTGAGCCAGTAAAAAAGCTATTCTCCCAGTTTTTTTAACTCTGGAGAACCAAACGATGCAAGCCGATGAAAAATTAGTCCATTAAAAGCCTGGCAAACCAGTGGGCTATTGATAATTGATAAATGATCAATTTGAGATAGAGCTGGCTGTGCTGGTGGGCAGTCAAGCAAAAGGCAATGCCCGTGATGACAGCGATTGGGACATTGCCCTACGTTGGTTGCCAGAAACAGACTCTTTACAGCGACTTGGAAAGGCTGAAACATTGAGACGCCTGCTGACTTTAAAACTAAAGCTCCCCGAAGATAAAATTGATTTAATTGACTTAACAAATGCCCGATTAGCAATGCGTTCAGTTGTTGCAGAAGAAGGGATTGTGCTTAAAGGTGAAGATACCTTGGCATGGAGTCATTTTTTACAGCGCACTTGGCGAAATTTAGAAAGTTTTTACTGGGATAAAATATATGCGACTCGAACTTTACCAAGCTGAAACAAGTAGAATTGCAAAAGAACAGACTGCGTTATTAGATGAAGCGCAACAAACACTTGCTTCTGGCAAAAAGCTATCCCGCCTAGAAGAGAACGGAGTTCTACACGCATTGCAAGTGCTTATAGAAAATTCTATAGGTAAATCCAAACATATACTCAAAGCCGCAAACGAGCCAGTACCAGTTTCTGCCTATGATGCTTTTTTATAGTTTAGCCAGGCGGGGCGAGATTAGTTCTGAAGAGCTGGAGCAATGGAATTCAGCTATTGGATTACGCAATCGAATCGTGCATGATTACATGAATATTGATATGGCGTTAGTTCTACAACTGATTAGTCAAAAACACTACGGATTTTTGGCTGATTTTTTGTGTAAAGTCATTACGACTAATAAGTAACGCCTTTTGATTCCGGTAATCGTCCGACGTATAAGAGCCTCTGGCCAAGAATTTGAATACAACAACGTTTCTATAATGACCAGGTGGCCGGGGACGTAACTTTCTAATTCTCTTGTTCCAGGTAACACTTTTTTGCGGATCCTCACAGTTTGCCTTTTTAATAATCAGAAAATATTCTCAATTATGAACAAACTCACATTATTTGTTGAGCGAATACACTAACCTTTGCAATTCAGTAAACAACCTTTGAAGGAAATATATATTTATGAGCCAAATCAAAAAACTGGTACTTGGACTGGTACTATCGCTATTAACTATTTCAGCATTTGCCAAAGATGTGAACATCAATTCAGCTTCCGCAACAGAAATTGCTAAGGCAGTGAAAGGTATAGGAAAAGCTAAAGCTGAGGCCATTCTTGAATACCGTAAAACTCATGGCCCTTTTAAAACCGTAGATGAGTTAGTTAACGTTAAAGGTATCGGTAAGGTAATTGTCCAAAAGAATAAAGATCAGCTTGTTGTAAAATGATCACTTTGTTTCTAAAATATCAATAAAGAAATAAGCCAAATATTTTTCTTTACATTTTAAAAAATAGAGGAAAAAAAACTAAAAATTGGTCTCATCAATGATATTCTATTCAGGCGCGCCATATGCGCGCCTGTATTAAAGTTATTTTTGCACTCGGCACGATCTCGATAGTGCTGTACGATCGTGACCACTTCAGCACCCAGAGAAGTCCCAATACACTGTATTCGAAAGCTGCCATGTCTTCAGCAGCTTCCAGCAATGAAAGTAGCCGGGGTAACCCTTTGTCGGTATCAGGTGCAATGATCACATTCTCTTTGACACGTCGCCGAACCAGAACAACACGTCGTGTCCGCTTCTAGGTACTGAGTCAATTCAGAGGATAAAGCTTCCCAGCCTTCAGCAGTACGCTCCCAACTGGACTTGCAGTGATTTTCAAGAATTAATTTTTTGACGTATTTAGACTGGCGAAGTGTGAATAAATTATCCATCTCCCGTTGTTCTGCTTTGATCATAATACCCTCATTTCCCCTGTCACAGTCACCTCGGATAAACTGTGGCCAGTGTGCTTTGGGAATGCGTTCCAGCAGTGACTATAAGAAGTGGCCCCCATCGATTGGACTGTCTAATCGATGGGGGCCACTTCTCTAATACATCGACTTTTTTGGGCGTGTTATTGCTGGCGTAATTTAAAGGGAATTCATCAACCCAGGGCTGAAACAAATGGCCCATTTAAAAACCGAATGAAAAAGTGCAGCTGTCCCAACGGGGTTACTCTTGAACTTGGGGGTTCCACTCAATATGAATTATTCCATCAAATGTGTCGGCAACTAGTGCACTGATTTTCCGCTTGTTTATGTGGTAATACCATGGCTTAACGCAGGTGATTCAGGTGCTCAGGATTATAATGCTATATTCAACTGGTTTTTGGTGTCAGGCGATGACTAACTGAGGCTTTCTGGTTTTCTAAGGTCAACAAACTGCCGAATTTAAAACTAGTCAGTTTTCGAAGTTATTTCGTGAAACCACCTAAGGCCAGGGACTAACATTAACAACCTCAATAACCTCACCAGAATCGGCATTCACTAAAACAATCATATCCTTAACCGCGCCACGCAAAGCGAGCCATTTAACATCCTTTTTATCCTTCCATTTATCTAACACATTTAGTTTGCCTTCTTTGCCGCTGTACAGATCATAAAGTTTCTGCACCGGTTTGGCATTTTTTAAAATTTTCTGTTTAACCTGCGATAACGGCACAAATAATTCAGGTAATTGCGGCCAGTCAGGGCCGCCTTGTACACTTGAAAACATAATTTCCTTACGCCGCTCAAGATCTGGAGATTTAACAGCTGCCACCCAGCGGGGCTTTAACCAGCCAACTATGCCGTATTCATTGCCCTCTAGCTCGGCTTTCTTGGTACTCTCAGGATCAAGATCACTGGCCCGGGTGACATCAAACCGATCACTATTGAAGACCAGAAAGACGGGTCTACCGTCAAAAACCGTATACATGCCATAGCCTAATGCAGCCAGTTGCAACATCGCGATGACCGTTAGATCAAAGGGCAGGGAAGGCTTGCCACGTTTGAAGACTACAAAAGTAAGGATCGGGCCAATGGTAATATCCACCGCCAATACCATCAGAAAAATCTCAGTAACACCAACCGCCTCATGCAACGGCATCGGATACCAAATATAAAAAACAAAAATGATAGCGATAACAGCTATCAAGCTGGAAATGGCCAAGTGGATTAGAAATGCATGTATGCGGTCTTTCATTAATGATGCCTTATTAATTGATAATTCTATTTTTGAATTTGAAACTGAAGGACAAATAAATCAGATATTTACTTAAAAAGCATAGATCAAGAATTACAATAGTTCAATCTATGCACCGCTTGGTGTCCTGATCGTAGAGTGAGGGAACAATAATTTATGGTTGGGTTCGAATTGTTATTTGTATTTGCTGATATTAACTGAAAGTGCAAGCAATAAACGATAGATTATCACTTTCTTGAATGCAAATTTATACAACCCCCCTGTGTCAGGATAGTTGACGCCTAAATTAATTTCATAACAAAACACGGAGCGGAAAGAAAATAATGAATGAAATACCAACAATATTCAACCGAGTTTAAAGGAAGAAGGAATGGAAATGTGTAAATCATCAAAGAATTGTTTCAGGCAGGTATTCAAACTAGGCTGGATAAAAAATGAAGTGTGGTGTTGGCCAATATGCTCGGCAGTATCATGAAGATCTGAAAAATAATGCTGGGTCAGATTTTTACCCCAGCGTGATAATGACCATTTTTTGGCTGCGCGTAAATCGGCTTCCGCCAGCGCAGTCAGTGTATAGTGCTTGCGTTTGGGCATTAAGGTTATGGTTCGTCGCCAATATCAAGAATAGATTTTTCGGAAAAATGGCCATTTTTAAAATCGTCCAAACCACGCATCACATGCGTAACCACATGGCGCGTTTCCATGTCTTGACGGATCAGGTCGCGAATATATTCGCTAGGCGTTGCATAGAGGTCGGTATCTGAGGCCCGCTCATCAATATATTTACGCAATTCGTCGGTGAGGGAGACATTTAAACTGCTACTCATAATAGACTTACCTCAACAAAAAGTTAGATAATATATTACATTGCAGTAATCATTATGGCAATAAAAGTCAATATTCGTCACGACAAGGAGGGTCATCGTTTATTTACCGGTTATTTTATAATACCCAGCAGTTACGCAAAAGCTGGGTTTCGTTGCTCACTCTACCCAGCCTACAAAACTTAAAAAGCATAGATCAAGAATTACAATAGATCAATCTATGCACCACCCATGATGAAATTTTAGCGGTGATTTATAAATAGCAGGGTTTTACAGCGGAGTATTTGCCTTGAGTAGAAACGTGTTGCTTTCCTTTGAATCTAGTTTTAAGTCGGCATAAAAAAGCCCCCGTCTGGATTATCCAGGCGGGGGCTTGTGCTTCTTTCTGCTAAAGCTTTATGCAGTGATTAACGACATGCAGCAGGAGCGAAACGTGCTTGTACTCCTAGAGCAGCAAGCGGCGCAGGAAAGACACCTGCTGGGAACTGAGCAGTAGCTGCTGCATTTGTAGCTGATATACAAGCCCAGTCAATAGCGCCAGGAGTGCCGTTAGTAATTGCAGTTGCTAATGCTACTGCACCACCAGTTGCTCGTACAATAGGAGCCAATGTTAGCTGGTCACCAGCAGCATCGGCGTTTCCTAAACCTACTGAGAGTTCGTTGAAGTTGATATTGATTATACCAGCTCCAGCTCCAGCAGCCACAGCAGGACAAACACCAGCAAGTGGACCTACGCCATCCATGCATATAGAATTGACATATTTACTGGTAGCACCAATACCCGCAACTTGTCCATTCCATGTGGCTACTACCTGATCCAGATCATTTTGAGTAGCTGAACCATCGGTAGCAATTGCTAGTTTAGCGCTTGAAGCCAAACCTAAACCCTCAGTAATACGTGCACGAACCGTATAATCCTGATAAGCAGGTACCGCGATTGAAGCTAAAATACCGATGATCGCAACCACGATCATCAATTCGATAAGGGTAAAACCCTGTTGTGCTTTATTCATTGTGTGTTTCATTTTTTAGTTTCTCGTAAAGTAGTTAATTACGATTTGTTTAATGCAGAGAGCGTGCCAGGGCTTGGTGTTTGAGGGGAGTAAATTTATAGTTTGCGTGGGTTTCTTGTTAAGCTGTTGATTATAAGGTATTAAATATAACCTATCAAAGGTTTGGCCGATTATTATTGTAGTCGTTAAATGCAAACTCCCAATTTTGTTACGCTGAACTTGGGCAATTGTGAGGAAAGAGATGTAAAAACCGGCAACTTGTGACAATTTTTGTCAGTTGGGGTGTCATAGGGTAGTCAATAATACTGCATCACCTTGCCACTTTACCATGACCGCTACAAATAAGGAGCTACCTCCCCAAAAATTGGTTTACATACATATGACGACCCCTATTAATTCATGACTGGCATCTACACGCTTAAAATATTCGATAACTGCGTTGAAAATCTTGTTAATAGCGTACTATTAACTGCGATCTTCGCCTTGTTCTCGAACATTTTAAACGCATATCTGCTCAGCCAGAATTAATAGAGGTGCCCATATGTTGAAATGGTGGTTTTATTCACAAGTGAAAACTATAATAAGACTAAGTTGAATCAGTGAAGGTAATATCAAATGAATTTTGAAGATTATATTGTAATTGACCCAGATATTCGTAGTGGCAAACCTTGCATTAAAGGTACACGCATAACTGTATATGATATTCTCGAATATCTTGCTGGAGGTATGTCGCAATCTGAAATTCTAGAAGACTTTCCAAGCCTTAGTCAAAAAGATATACAAATGGTTTTTGCTTTTGCTGCTGCTAGAGAACGTAGGCTTGCAACTTCATTGGCTGCATGAAATTACTTCTGGATGAAAATATTAGTTCAAAGCTGGTTAAATTTCTAACAAAAGATTTTCCAGAAAGTAGTCATATTGATTTTTTAAACATTCAAGGAACTTCGGATACTAGTATTTGGGAGTATGCTCAAACTGAAAATTACATTATTGTATCAAAGGATAATGATTTTCGACAAAGGTCATTCCTGTTCGGTGCACCACCATAAAGTAATTTGGCTTTCTGTTGGGAATGGAGGTACTGAAATTATTAAAGAGCTTCTTTTGAAAAATATCCAGATGATTAAGGATTTTTCTCTAGAACCCACAGAAGGTCTGCTTGTTTT
>JAUXDP010000304.1 GCA_030618325.1 Methylococcaceae bacterium
AAATATTTAAGAACAAGGCGAAGATCGCAGTTAATAGCCGGCTATTAACAAGATTTTCAACGCAGTTATCGAATATTTTAAGCGTGTAGATGCCAGTCATGAATCAATAGAGGTACCCTTAAAATTATGCCAAAGGAATTCTGATTTTTTGGCCCACAAAAATCAAGTCAGGATCCTGGATAACTTCACGATTGGCTTCAAAAATACGATCATAAACCATGGGATCACCATAATATTTTTTTGCCAGTTTCGATAAAGTATCTCCACTTTGAATTTCGTAATACTCTACTTGACCCTCTTCAACCGTGACACTGGTGTTATTGACGACCTCTTTAACACCTTCGACATTACCAGCCATTAAAATAGCTTTTTCGACAGCGGCGGAATCAGTACCGTTGCCAGACAAAGTAACAACACCATCCTGAAAATCGACTGACAAACCATCAATACCTGGATTATTGGCTTCCAGATGTGCTGCAATCTTGGCTGCGGCTTCGTCGTCGTTACCAAATAGTTTTCTACCTATGTTACTAGCAAAATCAAATAATCCCATTTTAGATCCTTGTGTTAGTTAAAAAACACAACCATTCTAACCTACATACCCTATCTGATGAAAGCGTAGCCTGCAGCCTAATTGCTATTTCCATACTGAGCACGGCCATAGACACGCAAAGTAATACTCAAAAAAAAGGGCGGTTTTACACCGCCCTTTTACTTATGTCGAAACTACATATTATGCTTCTAGCACAACAGCTTTCTTCATTTTTTTCATTGCATTTTGCTCCAACTGTCGGATTCTCTCTGCTGAGACGTTATAGCGATCAGCCAGTTCGTGCAAAGTAGCCTTTTTATCTGACAACCACCTGCTATTAAGAATATCCTGGCTGCGAGCATCCAACTCAGACATTGCTCGCGTTAACAAACTTTCTTTATGCTCTTTCCAGTCTTCATTTTCTAGTAGTGTAGCTGGATCAGCATTGCTTTGCTGCAGGTAACTGGCTGGCGCAGTGAAACTAACTTCTGAAGAATCATCTGCAGGCATGTCAAAAGCTGAATCATGACTATCCAGACGCTTTTCCATCTCATAAACCGTTTTAATATCGACATCCAGGTCTTGAGCAAGTGCTTCAGCTTCGCCTTTTGACAACCAGCCCAAGCGTTTTTTAGATTTTCTCAAATTAAAAAACAATTTACGCTGCGCTTTGGTTGTTGCAACTTTAACAATACGCCAGTTCTTGATAACAAACTCGTGTATTTCTGCTCTAATCCAATGCACTGCAAAGGAAACTAATCGCACACCCACATCGGGATTAAATCGTTTAACGGCTTTCATCAGTCCAACATTACCTTCCTGAACAATATCGGGTAAAGCCAAACCATAACCGCTATAACCTCGTGCAATATGCACTACAAACCGGAGGTTTGCCATAACTAGCTGCCTAGCGGCATCCAGATCATTTTCCTCGTGAAAACGCACGGCCAGCTCGCGTTCTTCTTCGATAGATAATTTGGTCATTTGGCCAACCACGCCCAAATAGGCGTCGAATGATCCAACCGACAAATTCGTCGGTAATGCCATAGCGTCAGTCATATTCACCTCTTTAATTTAGTTATTTATATTTTAGCACTCAACACATAAGAGTGCTAATAGTTTTGAAAGTTCCAGTACTATCCAACTTTGCCATATCAAAACTAGGTAGGTTATTATCTAAGTCTTACTCAAGTTACTTAATTAAAAAAACATGGAACCTTTCACTAATATTAGTGCATTAATTATAGATATGGACGGTGTTTTATGGCATGGAGACCAGCCTTTACCTGGACTATCCGAATTCTTTCAGATACTTAGAGAGAAAAAACTCCCTTTCATTTTAGCAACTAATAATGCCAGATTAACCCCAAATCAATATATTGAGAAACTTGCTGGAATGGGAATATCGGTTGCTTTTGATGAAATCCTGACTTCCGGAATGGCAACAGCGCTACATCTTGCTCAACATCACGACCCCAAGTCCACTCGAGTCTTTGTAATCGGTGAAAGCGGCGCTCGCCAACCCCTCATTGATCAAGGCTTTACCTTAACCGAATTATATCAACTAAATGAAGGCAGTGAAAAGGGAGTAGGTGCGGATATTGTGGTTTGTGGGTTAGATAAAGAAATTTCCTGGGATAAACTGGCAACAGCGACCCTTAATATTAATAACGGCGCCCAGTTTGTTGGTACTAATGGCGATACCACCTTACCTACAGAACTTGGAGTCACTCATGGAAATGGTGCTATTCTGGCAGCATTAGAGACTGCAACCAATGTAAAACCTACTCTTGTTGGTAAACCTGAACCTATTATGTATCAACAAGCTATCGCGCTTCTTGGCTCAAACCCTGCCAATACCATAGCCATTGGTGACCGCCTGGATACCGATATTCTCGGCGCTGTTAGAACCGGCATTCGTAGCCTGATGGTCTTAACCGGGATTTCTTCTGAGGATGATTTAGCACAGATTGATTATAAACCCACCTGGATCATGCCCGATATCCGCGACATTACTCGCGCTTTAAAAAATTGAACAAGTATAATAAACACTCCGCAGCATCACGAATGCAGAATTTATACCTCTAAAAAAACATACGGTTTGCCCATGAAAAAATTCATCAATAACATTGACACACTCCTTGAGGAAAGTTTGCAGGGCTTTGCTAAGGCTCACGCAGATATTGTGCAATACAATACTCAACCTCACTACGTCAAAAGAATTAACGCTACAAAACCTGGAAAAGTCGCACTTATTTCTGGTGGCGGCTCCGGTCACGAACCTTTACATAGCGGTTTTGTCGGCACCGGTATGCTTGATGTTGCCTGCCCAGGCCAAGTTTTTACTTCGCCGACACCCGATCAAATGCTGGAAGCGGCCCAAGCGGTAGAAAATGATGGTGGCGTTTTATTTATTGTCAAAAATTATGCTGGCGATGTAATGAATTTTGAAATCGCAGCCGAAATGCTGGAATGCCCCAGCGAAACGGTGCTTGTCGATGATGATGTTTCTTTGCCAAAAGATCATTCCACCGGCCGCCGTGGTGTTGCTGGCACACTGATTGTTGAAAAAATGGTGGGTGCAACTGCAGAAAATGGTGCAGATTTAGCAGCTTGTAAAGCTTTGGGTGACCGCGTCAACGAAGTTACTGCATCAATGGGAGTCGCCCTCAGCAGTTGTACCGTTCCTGCTTTAGGAAAACCCACGT
>JAUXDP010000270.1 GCA_030618325.1 Methylococcaceae bacterium
TCTTGAACCAGAATATCTATCCATTCGGTAATAAACGTTTTAATAGAATGCCGATTGGGAGGAGGACTGGCGATAATCGATATATCTCTTAAACCCGTCATCGCCATATTCAGGGTTCTGGGAATTGGCGTTGCTGTCAATGTCAACAAATCCAGCTCATTACGCATTTTCTTGAAATGTTCTTTCTGACGGACACCAAAGCGATGCTCCTCATCAATCACCACCAAACCAAGTGCCTTATATTTTATCTCCTTTGATAACAGCTTATGGGTACCAATGACAATATCTACTTTTCCCAATTCAAGATCACCAAGAACCTGCTTTTGCTGCTTTGCTGTTACAAAGCGAGACATCACTTCAACACGAACCGGCCAATCAGCAAATCGGTCACGAAAATTCTCAAAATGTTGCTGCGCTAGCAACGTTGTAGGCACCAATATTGCCACTTGCTTGCCACTTTGTACCGCAATAAAGGCAGCACGCATCGCCACTTCAGTTTTACCAAACCCGACATCACCGCACACCACTCGATCCATCGGTTGCGCTGACTTCATATCTTCTATAATGCTTTCAATAGAGGTTTGTTGATCAGGCGTTTCCTCAAATGGAAAAGCCTCAGCAAACGATTGATAATCAGCATCTTCATATTTAAAGGCGTGACCTTGTTTTACCGCGCGTTTTGCATAAACATCCAGCAATTCAGCCGCCACATCCCGAACCCTAGCTATGGCTTTCTTTTTAGCTTTAGACCATTGATCACTGCCCAGTTTATGCAAAGGTGCATTCTCAGAACTAACGCCGGTATACCGGCCAATTAGATGCAAAGAAGAAACCGGCACATATAATTTATCTTCGTTGGCGTATTCAAGCACCAGAAATTCCGCTTCTATACCGCCAAAACTCAATGTCTGCAAGCCTAGATATCGCCCGACCCCATGTTCCTGATGAACCACCGGCGCACCCAAACTTAATTCATTCAGGTTGTTAACAATATTATCCAGGGCTTTTATTGCTGATTTACGTCGTCTGCGCCGTTGCTGAGCTTTCTCTCCAGTCAACTGACTTTCGGTGATAATAGCTATATCGGGGTCTTCAAGCCATAAGCCATGATCCAGCGGAGCAATAACAATACACGGCGATTGCTTACTCTCTAAAAACTGCTGCCAATTATTGACTTGCTGAAGTTTTAACCTAAAAGCGCGAAGTTTTTCAATGATGGCTTCTCGATGCCCTGCCGTCTCAGCGACAAATAATACTTTGCCGGTAAAATCAGCTAAAAAACCGAGTAACTTACCAGCAGGATTTTTCTGTCTGGCATCAATGGTAATTTCAGGTAAGGGTTGGCAGGTAAATGTGGTTACTGAATCTGCTCCCTCGTTATTTGTAGAAAAGATTATTTGCTGAAATTTCTCGGTACCCTTAACAAATTCCTGAGTATCCTGAAAAATTTTATGTGGCTCAAGCAGTGGCCTGTCAATGTCATATTTACGTTGCTGAAAGCGCTCTTCAGCTCCAGAGAAAAATGTATCTGCATACTGTAAATAATTATGCCCCAACACCAGAACAGTAGCTTCAGGCAGGTAGTCAAACAAGGTTTCCGTCTGCTCTACAAAAAGTGGCAAATAATATTCAATACCACCAAGCGTAATACCTTTGCTTACATTACGATAAATAATATTTTTTTCTGATACTTCGGGAAATGCAGCTCGAAATGACTTCCGAAATAACTTGATTGCATCATCGGTAAAAGGAAATTCGCGTGCGGGAAACAGATTGATTTCGTCGATCTTTTTTAACGAGCGTTGAGTATCCGGATCAAAGGTTCGGATAGAATCCACTTCTTCATCAAAAAGCTCGATTCGATAAGGCGTTTTGCTGCCCATCGGAAAAATATCAACAATAGAACCTCTCACTGCAAATTCCGCATGTTGATACACTTGCGAAACGCACTGATAGCCAACACTTTCCAATCTTTGGCGATTTTCCTCCAGATTAAATTCAGAACCAATCCGGATAGCAAAACTATTAGCCAGCACATGCTGCCGGGGTGCTAAACGATGCATCAACGTTGCCACCGATACCACCAAGGCCCCCTGCTTGGTTTGCGGTAATAAAGCTAAAGTTTTTAGACGATCAGAAATAATTTCCGGCAACGGAGAAAAAACGTCATAAGGCAGAGTTTCCCAATCAGGAAAATGCAAAATGGGGAAATCATCCTGTAAAAAAAACGCTAGCTCATGCTCCAGACGCAAAGCTGTCTGATTATCCTGGGTAACAATTACAAATAATCGTTGCTCATTTTTTATGGCCGCCGCCAATGCCAGTGAATCAGCACATCCAGGCAAACCTGACCAAATTACAGGTTGATTGTTTGAGGGAATAACGGGCGAAAAAATACTCGACTTGGATGTCATGCTACGTCAGAAGGATAATACTTGAATTTCAGGTTAGCTATTTTCCCACAATGGAACATGCTTTGGTAATAAACATGGCATCGCCATAACTGAAAAAACGATACTTATTTTCTATAGCATGTTGATAGGCCTCCATGATTCGATCATACCCAGCAAATGCAGACACCAGCATCAATAAAGTAGATTCAGGAAGATGAAAATTTGTGAGCATGGCATCAACAGATTTGAATTGATACCCAGGTGTAATAAATAAATCAGTATCACCCATACCCGTCTTTAAGCTGCCTGTAACAGATGCCGACTCTAAAGCCCTAACCGAGGTTGTTCCAATCGCTATCACCCGCCCGCCCCTTGCCCGAGTTTTCTCAACTGCAAGGACAACATCTTCTGATACCTCAAAGTATTCTTTGTGCATCAAATGCTCATCCAGATTTTCCACGCGAACAGGCTGAAAAGTACCGCTGCCGACATGTAAAGTCACAAAAACGCTCTGAACACCTTTATTTTTAATTTTATCCAGTATCATTTGGCTAAAATGTAATCCTGCTGTTGGAGCAGCGACAGCTCCAGGATATTCAGCAAAAACTGTTTGATAACGCTCGCTATCCGCATTATTGTCTTCACGCTCAATATAAGGCGGCAGAGGAATATGTCCTACTTGTTGCAATACCTCATGAATAGTCGCTTTGTTATTAAACTCAAGCTCGAACAAATCATCTTTTCTAGCCAAAACCATACAATCAAAATCCCTATCCAATTTAATCACTGTATTGGGTTTGGGAGATTTACTTGCTCTGACGTGGGCAATAGCATGAAAATCATCCGTGATTCGTTCGATCAGAATTTCAACCTTTCCGCCTGTCTGTTTTTTTCCATACAACCTCGCGGCAATTACTTTAGTATTATTAAAAACTAACAAATCTTCTGGTTGCAATAAATCGACGAAATCAGTAAATTTTTGATCCACTAATCGATCATCTGCGCTATCTACCAGCATCATGCGACTTGAATCGCGTTTATCCAGGGGATGTTGTGCAATTAAAGACTCAGGTAGTAAATAGTGAAAATCGCTTTTTTTCATCAACTACTACAACTTTGCTTTGCGTCTAGTGATTTCACTATCATTAATAAACTAAAAAGGCATTGGAATATAAAAAAGAATTGATTATACTATGCTGCTAATGCCGGGGTGGCGAAACTGGTAGACGCGCTGGATTCAAAATCCAGTTGGGGCAACTCAGTGCCGGTTCGATTCCGGCCCTCGGTACCAAGAATAAGTCCGAAAAAAATAAAAAACCCGTTAAGCTATGTAGCTTAACGGGTTTTTTATTGTCAGTATATTAACCCGCAAAAGAAATAGTTTCATAATTATTCAAATCAATCTCCTTTCTCGCCTGCCAAAGATCATAATTATCTTGCATCAACAGCCAGCTTTCGGGAGATCGTCCTAGCACTTTAGAAAGTTTAAGTGCCATTGCTGGCGAAATATCCGTTTTCCTATTAAGAAAACGACTTACCAAACCTGCGCTAACCTTTAGTTTCCGAGCAAGTTCATTAGAACCAATATCAAACGGTTCCAAATACACCCTTTTAATAAATTCCCCCGGGTGCATAGGATTGTGTTGTTGAATAGTCATTAATGATAATCCTCGTAATTAACAATATAAGCGTGACCGTCTACAAATTCAAAAACGACGCGCCAATTACCGCTGACATTGATTGCCCACAATCCAGCATGGTCACCTTTCAACGAATGTAATCGCCATCCTGGCAACTCCATATCTTCAATAGTGATGGCCGTATGAAGC
>JAUXDP010000102.1 GCA_030618325.1 Methylococcaceae bacterium
TATGAATTGAATGGTTCTCGATGTCGACGTAAAGACATTACTGATTTATTTTTGGGCACCGGTCTAGGCTCCAGAAGTTATGCCATTATTGAGCAGGGCACGATATCCCGAATGGTGGAAGCCAAACCTGAAGAGTTGCGGGTTCACATTGAAGAAGCTGCTGGGATTTCAAAGTACAAGGAACGCCGTCATGAAACTGAAACCCGGATGCGTCATACCAGAGAAAACCTGGAACGGCTGCAAGACCTGCGTGATGAAGTGGAAAAACAACTTAATCATCTGCAAAAACAGGCACAAAAAGCAGAGAAATATACGCTTTTAAAGACAGAAGAACGAAAGCATAAACTGGAATTATTGGCGATGCGCTGGCAGGCTTATCATCAGTCTGCTGCGGATATGGAGCAGGAATTACAAACGATTGCCGAAAAACATAATCAATTATTTCAGGAGCAACGGGATCTAGATCAGGAAATTACTTCAAAACGTGATCATTACAAAGCTCAGCAAGAGCAATTAAATACGGCGCAAGGTGAGTATTACCATGCTGTATCTGAGGTGAGTCGTCTGGAACAGGCGATTAAACATAATCATCAAACTCAAGAAGAAACTAATCAGGAATTAGTCAGGCTGAGGCAACAAGCTGAGCTGTCACTGGCCGGGTTGGAAGATGATAAGTTGCAGCTTGAAGACATCGCTGAGGAACTGTTACTAGCAGATGAATCACTTGTGACAGCAAAAGCTACAGAAGCAGAAGTTTTGGATGCTCAGCACAATGCCCAGAAAAAGCAACAGACCTGGCAGCAGGATTGGGAAACGTACCGAACTCATAGTGCAAGCTTTCGGGAGCAAGCCGAAGTCCAACGAACTAAAATTGATCATTTGCAAAACCAAAACCAGCAAATGCAAGTACGTTATGATCGATTGCAGCAGGAACAAAATAATTTAGTCAATACTGAATTACAAGATGCTATAAAAGTGTTGGAACAGGGTATGGAAATGATTGCTTCAAACCGTGCTAATACCCACCAACAACTGGGAGCCTTACACTTAAAAGCAAAAGATTATCGTCAGCGAGTTAAGGAGCTGCATGACAATTTGCATTCCAGACGCTCTGAGCAGCAAAGTGTTAACGGCAAAATTACCTCATTGGAGTTGTTGCAGCAGCACGCGATGGGGAAAGACAATAAAAAGCTGGGACAATAGTTGGAACAGGCTCAATTATCAGACAAGCAACGACTGGCTGAATTTATCGAAGTTGACCCGGGTTGGGAATCGGCAGTGGAAACGGTGTTGGGCACTTATCTGGAAGCCATCTGCATTGATAATCTTGAGTCTGTAATGCCGAAGCTATCCGCTTTGAATAATGAATCTGTCACTTTATTGGAAGCACGTAAAAGTCGTTCTAAGGCAGAAGCGTTACCGAGGTTGTTGGATAAAGTCCAGACCCAATGGAATATTGACGCATTATTAAGTGGGGTTTTTTGTGCTGAAAATACCGAAAGTGCAGAAGCCTTGGTAACTCAATTGGAGGATTATCAATCCATTATTACACCAGAAAGTGTTTGGTTAGGCCCTGGTTGGCTCAAAATAGTCAGGCGTAGTAACGGTAAAAGTGGTGTATTACAGCGAGAGAAAGAATTACGCCTGCTAAAGCAACGGCAAACTGAATTGCAAGCTGAAATCACCAATCTTGAAAAGCAACTGGGTGAATCAGAAAATAATCTCAAAAATGCAGAGCAACAGCGTGAAGGCTTGCAACAGCAAGATGAAATATTGGCAAACGAGTTATCCGCAAAGAGTTCAGAGTTTAGCGCCCAGTCTGCTCGATTTGAGCAACAACAACATCGCCTGAATCAGGTGGTTATCGAAATAGAAGATATAACCCGGGGAATCTCTGAAAATGCAGAGTCTATTGCGGAGGCTGAGGTATTGAAAGAACAGGCTGATACGAAAACCCAAGAGTTAGACCAGCAAAAAATCGAACTTGAGCAAAGCAATCAGGCTATCCAGGAAAAAAACCAGCAGGTTAATCAGTTGCTGGCAGAGGCGAGGCAACAAGTGCATCAGTTCCAGGCACAAATTGCTGCTTTGCAAACCTCGGAAGCTGCCACAATGAAACAATTGGAAAGATTACAAACTCAGCATCAGCAATCTGATGAGCGTATTGTTGAACTGGAAAAGAAATTACAACAGACCTTAACGCCCCTGGATGATGAGCAAGCTAAACTGAAAACGTTAGTAGCAACAAAAGCTCAGTTGGATGGAACGTTAAAAGATGCCCGCACCCAGATGGAAACCACAGAGACCGAAATAGCAACTTTATCTGAAAGGCACATACAGGTACAGCGGGATCTTGAAAAGAAAAAAGAAAACCTGGATAAAATACGTTTTGAGCAACAGGATAGTGTTGTTCGACAACAGACAGTGACTGAGCAGCTTAAGGAAATTGATGCGGATGCCGAACAGGTTTTAACCACGCTGCCCGAAGATTCCAATCAACAAGGTTGGAAAACCAGAGTAGAAGAGCTAACCGCACAAATAGAGCGGCTAGGTACGATCAACTTGAGTGCCATTGAAGAATATCAAGCGCAATCTGAGCGTATGGATTTTCTAACGGAACAACATAACGATTTGACCGAAGCCTTAAATACGCTTGATCAAGCCATCAGTAAAATTGATAAGGAAAGCCGACAACGTTTTAAGGAAACTTTTGATAAAATCAATACTGGTTTGCAGGCAAAATTCCCGAAGTTGTTTGGTGGCGGTCAGGCGTACCTGGAGTTGACGGAACGGGATTTATTGGAAACAGGGGTTAATATTATTGCTCGTCCTCCAGGGAAACGGAATAGTTCGATTCATTTATTGTCAGGTGGTGAAAAAGCATTGACTGCTGTTGCATTAGTTTTTTCTATTTTTGATCTAAATCCTGCTCCATTTTGTTTGCTAGATGAAGTAGATGCGCCCCTGGACGATGCTAATGTCGTACGTTTTTCACAAATGGTGGAAGATATGTCCCAATCTGTGCAGTTTCTGTTTATTTCTCATAACAAAGTAACGATGGAAATTGCAAAACAATTAGCGGGTGTTACTATGAGAGAGCCAGGCGTATCTCGTATGGTTGCTGTTGATATAGAAGAAGCAATAGGTCTAGTGGAAAGTTGATGGATAAAGATATATTAAGAATTGTGATAATTATTATTGGTGTACTCGTAATTGCTGGCATGCTGTTTTGGAATTATTTTAAAGGTCAGAAGAGTCGGCGAGATATCAATTTTTATGATGAAGGGGAACCTTTAGATAATATTGACCCATCCTTGGTTATCGATACCAAAGACGATGATTTTGATATTATCCCTTTGGGTGGAGTCAATGATCATGATGAATCAGATCATTTTATAGGGGATATCGAAAATATTGTAACTGACAGCGAGACTGAATTTCTGCCGGAACTAAAACATCACGCAACGGAAGTAGAAGAGGTTGCATTAGAAATCCCTGAAATCCTGCAATTTGGAATCGTAGCGAATGAAGAGTCAGGTTTTAACGGCACACAATTACAACAGGCTTTTGCTAAGGTTGGCTTGAAGTATGGTTCCAACCAGGTCTATGAACGTTTGGACGAATACGATCAAGTGGATTTTGCTATAGCCAGTATGGTCGAGCCGGGTATTTTTCCGGATCAAGATCTTGGTAGTTTCACTTGTCCTGGTCTAGTTTGCTTTTTTCAGCCGAAGTTAGTCAATGATCCTTTAACAGTTTTCGATGATTTCATTGAGACGATTCATATTCTTGCTACTGAATTGGGCGGTACTGAATGGGACCAGAGCAGGCAGCCATTAAAGCCTGATACTGTGGAAATTATTCGCAACCTCTTGCTGCAAGAAAACCTTAGTTTATAACAGTTGCAGTACAGGTAGAAAACTATAGCAGTAGAATAAATACAAGGAGGGGCTTTAGCCGCGATATCGCAGTTAAACCCTCTCATAAAGACTAAGCCTACGAAATACTATTGCGAAAATTGTACACAATAGTTATTTACCCGCCTTTTCTAATGGTTAGGCCAATTAATCCCCAAAAATGTTTTCATCTTCACAACAAGAAATCATAAAAAAGGCCAATTTAAATCATTTGTTGGTTGATCATGCGCTATTCGAACAGGCGATTCAAAGCAAAAGTTGCAGTCATTTATCCGATCATTCTTTGCTTGGATTTTTGCAAATTACTAATCTGCTTTATCGCTCTGGGGAACCTTTGATTTCTGATAGTCTCTACGATCAGGTTTTTCTGTCAGCGTTAAAAACCAGGAATCCTGTTCACCCATTTTTGAGTACAGTTGAACCTGAACCTGCTTTTTCCGGTAAAACCGTAAAATTACCGGTTAAAATGTTATCTACCGAAAAAGCTTATGATCTTGAAAGTATCAAAAAATGGGTTGCTCGAATTGAGAAAGCTGCTTTAGAAATAGATATTGATTCAGGTAATCTGATTTATAGAATGACACCTAAGCTGGATGGATACGCAGCTTATGATGATGGTTCTCATTTATATACACGCGGTGATGGCCGCAAAGGAACTGATATTACTCGGGTTTTTGAACGGGGTCTGGTTGTCGGAGATAACGGAGAACGAGGGCAGGGAGCCGGTGAGATTGTAATCAGTCAGGCTTATTTTAAAGAAAAATTAGCGACTCATTTTGAAAATGCCAGAAATTTCCAGGCCAGTATTATTAAGGAAAAAGAGTTGGAAGAGCATGCGTTAACTGCTATTAAAGCTCAGGCAGCCGTATTCTTTCCATTTTCCCAATTGCCGGACTGGAGAGGTTTGGCTAAAGAATTATTATCAACATTTTCCGAAAAAGTAGAAAAAGTAAGTTCCTTAGTTGATTATGATGTTGATGGCGTGGTTATTGAAATTATTGAACCAACGCTAAAAAAACATTTAGGTGCCACGCGTCACCATCATCGCTGGCAAATCGCTTATAAAAGTAATCTTGAGAGTGCGGAAGTCAAAGTGCTAAATGTCATTTCACAAACATCCCGTTCAGGCAGAGTTAACCCGGTAGCCGAGCTTGAGCCGACAAGACTGAGTGGTGCTTTAATTGGTCGAGCAACTGCTCATCACTACGGCATGGTCAGGGAAATGGGTATTGGCGCAGGAACAGTGATCGAACTTACCCGCAGTGGCATGGTCATACCGAAAATAGAGCGGGTTATTGTAGCGAGGCAACCGCAAATACCGGATACCTGTCCTAGTTGTGGACATAGTCTAATATGGGACAATGATTATTTGTATTGCCCAAATTCGGCACATTGTTCGGCACAGATAGAAAATAGTATGGAGTATTTTTTTAAAACCTTGGCGAATGTTGATGGTTTTGGTAGGAAAACAATAGAAAAGCTGCATACTGCCGGGGTAATTTCAGTTTATCAAATATACCAGTTAACCCAATTACAACTTGAGGAAATTGGCTTTGGTGAGAAAACCGCTCAAAATTTGCTTGGTCAGCTATTGAGAAGTCGAACTGAAGCAATAGAAGACTGGCGATTTTTAGGTGCTTTTGGTATTTATCGCATGGGCTTAGGGAATTGTGAAAGGTTATTGCAATATCATTATTTACCTGAAATATTTTCCTTGAATGAGGATGATATTATTGATATTGAAGGTTTTGCAGAAAAAACTGCCGAGGTTATTGTGGAATACTTGGTAACCATTCGAAAGGATTTTTTTCAGATATACGATTTGGGTTTTAATCTGATTACTACACCTTTACTGGCTGATCAACAAGAAAACCAGGTCAGTCCAATTTGGAGTAAGCAGATTGTGTTTACTGGCACCATGCAGCATGGAAAACGTGATGAAATGAAAAAGCAGGCAAAACAGTTAGGGGCTAAAGTGGCTGCTTCCGTCACAGGTAAAACTGATTATCTTGTAGCGGGCGACCAAGTAGGCGAGGCAAAAATTACTGCTGCAAGAGAAAAAGGTATAACTGTATTGACTGAAGAGGAGTATTTACAATTAATTGCCAGTTAAATCTAATACAGGATAAGAAATAAAAGACTATACATTAGAAAAATAAGCTTAGTTATTAAATGTATTACATTTTTTTTAAATTAATACTATGCTTTTAATCAAGTTCAGAACAAAAGAGAAATAAAGTTGGAAGATAATTTAAATACCGATCTTAGTATTTTAGAAAGCCATATGGATGGCATGCTCGGACGTGTCCAGGCAAATAGTCGTACTTTTCGCCGGTTTCAGGCTTTTGAAATGAGACTACTTAATCTCAATTCTTTAGCTGAACTGATGAGATATGTACTTGCCGACAGTAAAGCTTTTTTTGATATTGATGTTGTTAATTTTTGTTTGGTCGATGATAAAGATGAAGTCAATGAATACCTGGAAAGTGACGGCTTTATACTGAAAAATAATCCTGAGTTGAGAATGCTCAATAATACTGAGTTATTACAAGCTCGATTTGGCTATAGCCTGGAACCATATCTAGGTCCGTATACTGAAGATAAATGTGGAGAGTTTTTCCTTCACGCCGATAAAAAGCCTGTCAGCGTGGCTTTAATTCCACTCAATCGTCGAGGCAAATTGATGGGAGCTTTAAGCCTCGGTAGTTATCAAGCAGATCGTTTTGTAGAAAATATGGCAACCGATTTTGTAAAGCATATGGCTTCAGTTGTGAGTATCTGTCTGGAAAATAACTTGAACTTTGAAACCCTGCGTAGAACTAGTTTTATTGATACTTTAACGGGTGTGAATAATCGGCGATTTCTTGAACAAAGATTAGAAGAAGAAGTGGATAGGACACAACGAAATTCTGATCCGTTAACCTGTTTTTTTCTCGATATCGACTTCTTCAAAGCAGTAAATGATACATACGGGCATCAGGCCGGGGATCAAGTATTGTTGTCAATTGCGACCGCAGTTAAAGAGCAGCTGAGAAATAATGATGTCCTGGCCCGTTACGGCGGTGAAGAGTTTGTTGCTTTATTATCAAATATTTCTAATGATAAGGCTCAGGATATTGCTGAACGGATCCGCAAAACAATCAACGATATAACTGTAGAATTTAACCGGGATAAGATTCAGGTAACTATTTCAATTGGTGTAGCAACTTATCTTCCGGGCGCAGAAAGAACTTCTACTTCACAGGAAATAGCAGAAAATTTGGTGCATAATGCCGACAAAGCACTTTATGAAGCTAAACACGCAGGGCGTAACTGTGTCGTTAGCAGCGGGATATTTTCTGAACCGGAAAGTCGTGTTAGTAATCTAAAGTAAATAGTCTTTTTTTTCGGCATAGGAACTGAAGTAACACCATTTAGATTTACGCATAGTTCCGTACTGCGGATGACTTGGAGAGTTTGTGGGCGCTCAAACAAGGTTTTTCAAAAATAACCCACTAAAGGGCACCTCTATTAATTCATGACTGGCATCTACACGTTTAAAATATTCGATAACTGCGTTGAAAATCTTGTTCTCAAATGTTTTAAACGCATATCTGCTCAGCCAGAATTAATAGAGGTACCCTCAATCATTTTCGCCAACTGTCCCAAATCTTCCAGTGTTAAATCTGGCACTTCTACTATTTCTAACTGAGATGAAGGAATGTAAACAACATAAGCCCCTGCATTTATTGCTGCCTGGATACCTGTGAGTGAATCTTCAACAACAACGCAATTTTCGATAGCCGTTCCAAGTTGTTTGGCAGCCTTTAAAAAAATATCTGGAGCAGGTTTAGCTGATTTCACTTGATCTCTAGTCACCAAAACCGGAAATAAATCACTAATACCCGCAAATGCCAAGCTCTCCAGGGCATTTTTCTGGCAACTATTGGTAGCTAAACAATAAGGGATATTAAACCGTTGAAGAACATCCATCAATGAATAAAATCCCTTTTTTACATCAATGCCGTTGACCTCAATATATTGATACCAGAACTCTCCACTTAAACGCCTGAACTGTTCAATCCGAAAAAGATCACCAGTCAAATTTAACAGCTTTTGTTCAACCGCTTCATACTGCAAACCAGACAGGGATAGACAGAATTCTGCTGTCAATTCAAACCCCATTTTTTCAGCCGCCTTTTGCCAAGCAATAAAGTAAGTTTTTTCTGTATCCAAAACCAGACCATCCAAGTCCAGGATAACCGCAGAACAATCAGCAAAGATCACTGTGAAAGTACTTTAATGTATTCACCTGCAGCTTCCCTGCTGGAACCTACAACAATTCGGCACTGGCCATGATCAGCACGTTCTAATAGACCCGCAATTTCCACTCGCTCTCCAGCAAACGCTTGACCGGTATAAGTCGCAGTATAACTGACCACACTGTGTGCTTCAGGGCTATCGATTCCAAATACTGCGGGGTAATCAAATCCCTTGGCGTCATCATTGATCAGTGTCTGTATTCTTATAGGCCCAAGTTTGGTATAAGTGGTATTTTCTTCACTACCTGAAGGATCAACAAAATTTAAATCAAATTTGCGACCGTTGATAACGGCCTTATTGTATTTGCGCTGCTCATGCCAGACGTATTCAGAAAAGCTTAGTTCACAAGAACGACGTTGATAAGACGCTTGCCAATCGACCTTGGATAATTCTTTTAGTAGATCTTTGTCTATCAATTTTTTAATTTGCCCTCTTAACCTGAAAAACTCCGAGCGATCATAAATTACAACATCAATATCCGAACTGTTTTTCTGAGCATTAATCAACAAAGAACCGGTTACACCTACATTTTGTAAATCCAAACCAGCATTGCTAAACAGCAAACAAAGTTGCTGACAATCCTGAATGACCTGAACGTCAGATTCTGTTTGCAAAATATTCTGTAAGATCTGCTCCGGCAGGTAGTGCCTGGTTATTCTATCAATGGCAACGGCATGTAAATGTGCATCTTTATTAGATGAGTAGCAAAGATAATCAGGATTATATGTCTGTAAATAGTCATTCGCTTCTTGCGTGGAAAGCTTTTGCCAACCGGATGGGGTTTTCCAGTAACGCAAAAAAGCAAGCACCCTACCCCGTTCTGTGCCATTTTCTACAACAGCAAAAACCAACCCTTCCGCGGTCTCAACGAAATCTTTTGCCAAATATAGATTCGACGAGTTTCGAATAATTACGCTGCCGCCTCAAATCTGTTTCTACCCTGATCTTTAGCACGGTAAAGAGCTTCATCAGCGGCTTTGGTAATATCTTCACCCGTTTTAAATTGACCGGTATAAGTAGCCAAACCCAAGCTTAAAGTCACTTGGGAAGCTATTGTAGATCCTTCATGGGGAATATCTGCAGTCAAAACGGCTTGTCTCACTTTTTCTGCAACAACCAACCCTCCCTGCAAATCCGTATTGGGCATTATCAGTGTAAATTCTTCACCACCATAGCGACAAGCCATATCTGTTGGCCTGCTGGGTACACTTGCTATCGCTTCGGCAACACGTTTCAAACAATCATCCCCTTCAGCATGGCCGTAATTATCATTATAAATTTTGAAAAAATCTATATCACATATGATCACAGATAAGGGATTTTTCTCCCGCCTTGCCAATCCAAATTGTTCTTCCAGATGTTGGTTAAAACTGCGCCGATTAGCTAAACCGGTCAGTTCATCAATCATGGAAATTTTTAGCAACTTCTCATTAGCTTCCAATAACTGCTGCTGGGTGGCCTTCAACTTTTCCCTGGTGTCATAAATCCTTTGCATGGCCATAAGCTGCAATTGTAGATGCAAAGGTTTGATTGGCTTGGGTACATACGCATCAGCGCCGGCTAATATCCCTTCAGTATAGGCATCTTCATCAATTTTCTCAGTAATAAAAATGATGGGCACCCAATCCTCTTTGAGTAATTCCCTTATCTTTTTGGTTGCCTGATAGCCGTTCATATCCGGCATCTCGACATCCATCATGATTAAATCTACAGTGTTGGATTTAACAAACTCTACGGCTTCAATACCATTTTCGGCGTAGTAAGGTTGATGACCCAGTGCAACAATACATTCTGCTATATACTTTCTAATCGATTTACT
>JAUXDP010000240.1 GCA_030618325.1 Methylococcaceae bacterium
ATATTTAAAAATCTTAGCTTCGCCCAAAGGTTAAGCGGTTATTTTATTGAAGTAATTTTAAATCAATAGCTTGTGTTAGAAACCGTGAGCAACAGTTTTTTCCAGGTTAATCCAAACTAGATTGATTTCATAGTAGCTTCATTGGTAGAATATTAGATTGCCCTTATTTATCTTCCCAATAAGAATAACAAATATACCTCAACCGGGCGATGTACTTAACACGCCATTTCTTCTGATTGTACACTCAGATTCAATTATTGAATATTAGCCAACAGCAACCATTACCCAAGTGACTAAAAAATACCTGTTAAGACCCGGATCACCCAACCCGCATGGAGCCAAGGCTGATGAATATGGCGTAAATTTCTCTATTTTTAGCAGACATGCAACGCATGTGGAATTATTATTGTTTGAAAACTCAGACAGCCCAGAACCCTTCCTAACCATCCCGCTTGAACCCAAAATCAACAGGCTCTTTTATTCCTGGCATGTTTATGTAGAAGGATTAACCACAGGCGCATGGTATACCTGGCGCATGAATGGACCTAACAATACATCAGAATCGGGATTAATATTTGACCCAGATAAGCATTTACTTGACCCTTGGGCTCGAGTGGTTAGCGATAAACTATGGCAGCGAGAAACTGCCTGTATCCCAGGAGACAACGTAAAAACCGCCCTTCGCAGTATGGTTGCTGATGAAAGTTATGATTGGGAAGGTGATCAGCCTCTCAATGCTAAAAGCGATAATGCCATTATTTACGAGTTACATGTGGGCGGCTACACCAAACATAATTCCGCAAAGGTACAGCATCCGGGCACTTTTTCTGGTCTTATAGAAAAAATACCTTATCTGCAAGATCTGGGCATTACCCATGTCGAGCTATTACCTGTAATGGCATTCGATGAACAGCATGTGCCCAGGAACACAGCCAATCTTGGCTTGAAAAATTATTGGGGTTACAGCACCCACAGTTTCTTCAGTCCACACCCGGGTTTTTGTGTTACGCCAGAACAGGGCACTCATCTCGAAGAATTTAAGGATCTGGTTAAAGCATTACACCGCGCCGGGATTGGGGTAATTCTGGATGTTGTCTTCAATCATACCTCAGAAGCAGGCGCAGGAGGACCTATTATTAATTTCAGAGGTATCGATAACAGCATCTTTTATCATCTTGACCCTGTCGATAAAAGTATTTACCACGACTATACCGGGTGTGGCAACACAGTAAATGCAAATCACCCGATTGTCGTCAATTTTATTATTGATTGTCTTGAATATTGGGTTGCGGAAATGCATGTCGATGGCTTTCGCTTCGATTTGGCCAGTGCCCTGGCCCGCGGAGAAGGGGGACACGTTCTGCATGATCCCCCGCTACTCTGGGGCATTGAACTATCTGGGCAATTAGCAAAGACCAAACTCATCGCTGAAGCATGGGACGCTGCGGGCCTTTATCAAGTGGGTAGTTTCCCCGGATATCGCTGGGCTGAGTGGAATGGCCGGTATCGAGACATTGTTCGCCGATTTATCCGCGGCGACACAGGGTTACTCAATGAATTAGCAACCCGCTTGACTGGCAGCAGTGATCTATACAAAAATCAAGGCCGCCTACCCATTAATAGTATTAATTTTGTAACCTGCCACGATGGCTTCACCTTGAATGACCTACTTAGTTATGAACAAAAACATAACGAAGCCAATGGTGAGGATAATCGTGATGGCTGTAACAATAATCTAAGTAGTAACTATGGCGTAGAAGGAAAAACAGAAGACACAAAAATACTCTCTATACGTCAACAACAAGCAAAAAATATCATCGCCATATTGATGCTAAGTCAAGGAATACCGATGATGCTGGCAGGTGATGAGGTTCTCAATTCCCAGCAGGGCAATAACAATACCTACTGCCAAGATAACGAATTGTCTTGGTTTAACTGGATTCTGATTAAAAAGAATCAGGAAATATTTCGCTTTGTCCAACTTATGATTGCGCTAAGAAAATCGCATCCTTGTTTAATGCGCCGACAGTTCTTGACTGGAGAAAACATTAATAACCGCGATATCAAAGACATAACCTGGTATGGCAAGGATTTAAATTCACAACCCTGGGACGATCAAGATGCATCAATTCTAGCTTATACCTTAGCTTCTGTAGATCCTGGCGAAAATGATCTGCATATTATATTGAATATGACTTCCGACACTGTGCTTACGGAATTACCCAAAATTGCCAGACAAAAATGGTATAGGGCTGTGGATACATCCAGGAAAGCACCCGAAGATATTTGCGAACCTAAACATCAAAAACTGGTTCGAAAAAATATTTATTCGGTGCCTCCGCGAACCATTATTATTCTTGAGGGAAGAAAATCTAAGCTTGGGGCTTTTTTTAAAGGGTAGTATTCAGATTTTGACAATGCGTTCATTTTCCCCAAGAGCAAGGTACTAAATTAGGCGCTCAGACTAACTATAAAACTGTTTCAGTAATTGATTTTCAGCAATACTAAACCAATAGAAAACCAAAAGTTGTGCGGAATGAAGCATCAATCTTGATAACATAAAAAAAGTGCCATCAATATCAAATACATCCAGATTTTGTTATACTTCTTCCGATTGACTCATAGCATTAAGAGCGGGTAATGTTTTGTCGGGAGTATAGTGATAATCTCCAGAATCAAATAGCGATATACTCAAAAATTATCGACATAACTCTCTACGAAGAACATTTCCTTTAGTTTACGAATTTCTTATTACTTAAATTATAAGAACTGCTAAGCTTATCATTAGATTCAATTTCTTCAGTGTTGCCTTGTGTACACACGGCACTGCACTGGCAACAATTAATGAAGTCCATGTATAACGATTGGTATTGCTTAAAAAAAATATACATATAAGAACTTATACTGATCAACAGGGTAATATAATAAAAAAACGGTAAAAAAAATGAAAAGTAAAGACTTGCAACCACTAAAAATGTCACTTCATGGCATGGATGAGCGAATGCAAAAAATGATGGCAAATTATTTTAAATTGCCATGCAGAGGCACGGCAATTGTTGTCGATGATAGCGAAGCTCACGCAGAAATTGTTGATGTTGATTTGGCTCCTTCAAAAACTCTATTAGATGAAAGACTGGCTCAAAAGCCCTCTAAACCGGTTATTGCACTTTCGCTTAATAAAATTTCAGCTAGTGGAGTAATTTATGTTAAGAAACCTATCGCCGTGCCAGATGTTCTGGCTGCTTTTGGTCTTACAAGGGATGTTCTTCTTGGAAAAACCAGCCTAGAAAAACCCAACAAACCGGCGGACACACCCCCAGAAACTTCAAGTCCCGGTACCACAGAGGAACCCACGCCCCCTATTCAAAAGAAGGCTAAGACGTCTGAACAAAAACAAACTCCTACTGAATCCAAGGATGTTTCAGATGTAATTACTCAAGCGTTGCAAAAAGCTAAGGCGACTAGTTCCCTCCCCCCTCAACAAACGGCTTTGAACGAAAAGGTTGCGTTAGATTATGATACAAAACAACACGCTGAAAAAACGCACCCCCCAGAAAAATCAGAACAGCCGAAGCAACAAGAGCCTGTAAATGATGAGCAAATATCGTCTAAAAAGACTAGCAAGAAAAGTGAGATAAAACCCTCACCAGATCAACAACAACCAGCACCTCTGAAACAACCCGCAGTAGATCAAACTATATCTACAGAAAAAACCAAAACAGCAGAGCCTGACAAAGATTTACAATTTGAGAAGGAAAGACCCACCGAATCTGCTCCGGCAGAAGAATATATTTCTACCCGGCCAGGCAGTAGTTTTCTGGATATATTATTGCAACGCAAAGGCTTGATTGCTGGTTTGACTTGTTTTTTTACACTACTTGCTGGGATTTTTATTTTCCAATTAACCCCCATATATGAAGCCAGAGCCAGAATCTTTATTTCTGATAGTAACGCAAAAAACATACCTGTAGACCTCTTAGCCCCTGAAGATACCCTGGACCAAGCAGTGGCCCAGAAAAAAATCGATGAAATAGCCTCTAGACAACTAGTTGGGCGCACCATTAAAAATCTAAGATTAGATACTATTCCAGAGTTCATCGCTGCGGCTGATGAACTTAATAAACAAGCATCAGCATCGGCATTAAGACAGGAGAGACTAACAGCAGAACAATTTTCCAGCATGACAGATTATTTTTTACAAAATATGAAAGCTTCACAATTTAGAAATTCTCCTATCATTAATATCGATTATAAATCCGAAGATCCTAAGTTAGCAGCAAAAGTTGCTGACCAGTTAGCCAATGATTATGTTGCCATGCAACGGGATAAAAAGATTGAAATGGAAAATCAAATAGCTGACTGGGAAAACAATAAGTTACCAGCAGCAAAAAATAAGGTTAAGCAATCACAAGATGCTTTAGAACTGTATATTGAGATGAATAAGTGGTCTCAATTTGAACAACAATTTGCCGAAGATATGGGAGTTAATTCTGAAATACGCGCTTTGGAAAAAAAATTAAAAGCGGACATTTCCTTATATGAAATTTTTCTAACCCGCTTCGAAAATTTGAAGAAAGATGCAGATGTAGTTGAGGTGAAATTGATCAGTAGTGCAGAATTACCTGTTGATCCATCTTCCCCAAATAAGCTAAGATTGCTATTAATTGCCTTGTTGAGTGCATTCTTAATTGCAATAGTCATCGCTTACATCCTCTCAGCCTTAAATTACGGTGAGGAAAAAGCATCAGCATAACTTATTATGGGCACCTCTATTAATTCATGACTGGCATCTACACGCTTAAAATATTCGATAACTTCGTTGAAAATCTTGTTAATAGCCAGTTATTAACTGCAATCTTCGCCTTGTTCTCAAATATTTT
>JAUXDP010000022.1 GCA_030618325.1 Methylococcaceae bacterium
TATTAAAAGAGTGGGTAGCTGAAGATCAGGATCTGTGTCCTGTGGTTATGATGTCAGGGCATGGAACAGTCGAAACCGCGGTTGAAGCGACCCGTTTGGGTGCTTATGACTTTCTCGAAAAGCCCCTGGCATTAGCTAAATTATTATTGATTGTTGAGCGAGCTTTGGATGCTCGTCACTTACAAAAAGAGAATGCCGGGCTTAAGCAACAATTATTTGAATATATTGAGCCGGTTGGGAAAAGTGCTGCTACGCAACGAATGAAGGATCAGCTCAAACGATTGGCGCAGCATGATACGCGTATTTTATTTGTCGGTGAAGCAGGCTCAGGGAAAGAGCTTTATGCCCGTTTTATGCACATCAATAGCGCTCGTCGAGATGGTCCTTTTATTAATGTTGCTGTTGGCAGCATTGCTCCCGAAAATTCTACGACTGAGTTTTTTGGTAAGGAAGTTGAAGGGAAAGTTTTTCCAGGCTTATTGGAAAAAGCACATGCTGGTACTTTATTTTTGGGTGAAATTAGTGGCATGGATGAAGCTACACAATTGAAATTACTCAGTGCTTTAGAGTCAAGTTCATTTTTGCGAGTAGGTGGGGGGGAGTCAGTCCACGTGGATGTAAAAGTGGTTGCTTCGACCACCGTTGGTCTTGAAGAAGAGGTAAGGGCAGGGCGATTTCGTAATGATCTTTATTTTCTGTTAAATGAAGTAGAAATGGATGTTGTGCCGCTTCGCGAACATAGCGAAGACGTACCAACATTACTCGGTTTTTATGTAGATTACTTTGCTGAGCATGAAAAGCTATCTTTTAGAAAGTTTTCCTTGCCCACACAGAATTTTTTGCGCAATTATTCTTGGCCTGGAAATGTGTTGGAATTGAAAAATCTGGTGCAACGGTTAATGATTTTAGGTGCTGGAAGTGAGATTGAACTGGAAGAAGTAAAGGCGGCTGTCGGTAGTATTATCGAAAATAATACAACACCTTCATCAGTACCGGAATTTTTTAATCTACCTCTTAAGGATGCTCGGGAGCAGTTTGAAAAATCCTATTTGGAATATCATTTTGAAAAAAATTCCGGAAGTGTCGCAAAATTGGCAACAGCTATTGGTATGGAGCGGACCCATCTTTATCGTAAGTTACACACTTTAAATATAAAGCTTTAGAATAACTGTTCAGCTCAGGTCTTATTTTCGTGATTACGGTGTCAACAGTGCTCATTTATACACATAAACTGCGCGCTTTTTCCTTGTACTCACAAAAATCAGACGCAATCTGATCAGTTACAAGGTCGTGCTTAATAGTCACTCTTTAGAAGTATCCACTTGTTTTTCCGTGCTGAATTCAAATTATGTTGAATTTATTCAAAATATTAAGTATTATAGCGAGCTAATCTTTTATCAAGCTCCAGAAAACAAATGAAAACATTTAGCGCGAAACCCGCTGAAGTTAAACGCGATTGGTATGTAATTGACGCAGAAGGTAAGACGCTTGGGCGGCTTGCCAGCGAAGTTGCTCTCCGCCTTCGTGGTAAACATAAGCCTGAATATACACCTCATGTAGATACCGGTGATTACATTATCGTGATTAACGCTGAAAAAATTGGCGTTACCGGGAATAAAGAGAAAGACAAGATTTATTATCGACATACTGGATATATCGGGAATATGAAGTCAGTCAGTCTTGGTAAATTAAGGCAGACTTTCCCTGACCGCATTATCACTACAGCAGTTAAAGGAATGTTGCCAAAAAATCCGTTAGGTCGTGCTATGTTCAAAAAGTTGAAAGTTTATGCAGGTTCCGAACACAATCATCAGGCGCAACAGCCTAAAGTTTTAGAAATCTAAAAGAAATAAAGGTTAACACTCATGGCAGAAGCCCAATATTATGGAACAGGTCGTCGTAAAAGTGCAATAGCACGAGTTTATGCAAAGACGGGATCCGGTAAAATCATTATCAACAATAAGACTATCGAAGATTATTTTGGTCGAAAAACAGATCAAATGATCGCTCGCCAACCTTTGGAATGTGTTGAAATGACTGATAAATTTGATGTCAATATCAGTGTTCTCGGTGGCGGACCTTCCGGTCAAGCGGGCGCAATACGTCATGGCTTGGCAAGGGCTTTAATGGATTATGACGAAGCATTACGTCCTTCTTTAAGAAAAGCAGGGTACGTTACTCGTGATTCACGGAAGGTGGAGCGGAAGAAAGTTGGTTTGCACAAAGCAAGGAAACGTCCACAATACTCTAAACGTTAGCAGAACATATTTGAAAACTGGGTTTTTCGGCAAAATCGAAAGGGCTGTGGCATTGTCATAGCCCTTTTTTTATGCTCGATAGATTCCAATCGTTTAGGGGGGAAGCAAGATTTCTGATTTGCACTATCAAAAACTTGCTGAGTTGAGTATCTATGATAGAAATTTACTATAGAAATGAAATTTTAGCTGTTAGATATAAGCAAAATGTTTTACTATTAATAGGCACTAAGAAATTGTAATAAATGGGATGTGTTTAGAGGGAACAAAAAAAATCAGGATTCAATCTCAAGGTAAATATGGAACAACTAAAAGAATATATTTCGCTATGCTGGTTTAAAGGGGATTTTGATGAAATGCCTGAATCGATGTCGCTTTTCCGTAACGCATTGATTTTTTATGCTGTTGTTGCCGTTTTTTTGCAGATAAATGCTATAGGGGGCTTTATTGAGGCATTTATTCTGGTTGGTTTTGAGATTGTTTTGACATTCATTTTTGTCTCACTATTGCTTTATTTTGCAAAAGCAATGAATCAATTTTGGCGTGTCCAGACTATATATTTTATTTGCCAGGATTTTATATTGATATTCAGTGTGCCTCTGCTAATTTGGGTGACTATTACTGAAAATGCCTGGGCATATTATACCTTAGCTGTAGTTATGCTATGGGCTATTGCTGTCTTTGCCTATATCAATAATCAAATAATTTCTTCAGGATCATTTGTTAGCACGATGCTTTCACTGGCTTATTTTGTAACTGTATATGGCGGTGGCTTTTTACTCCTGATGGTGTTTCTATAAGTGGAGCTCTACAAAAAAGTAGAGGAGCGGGTAACTTGATCTAAATGGAGCAGGTAATAACTGCCAACAAATTTTCTTGAAGAGGTTTTATCTTAAGCATATTTTAAGATATGGTTCTCATTTTCCGAGACATAGTCCAATATTGAACTAAGGTACAATAGTTTTGTAATATTTCTCTGCTAAAGTTATACCCAAGTTCTTTTTAACTTGGAGACTACGATGGAAAATGAAATATTAGATGAATTTGAAATGGAAATATATGATGACTTACCCATTATCGACCACATCGATTGGGATCATAAAAATGATGATGAGTGGTATACGGAAGCTTTTGGCGGATGAAAATTAATTACCAACTTAGTTTATAAGAGACTGACAGGTCTTAATTTAGATATCATGCCTGGCAGTCTGTTTATATTGCCGATTTTGTAATAAATTATCCCCGATTTAAAAATACTTTAATATCTGAAGTAAAGCTGTTTATTTCCATATACTGAGGATATTAGTGAAGTCATCTGTCCAGGGCTTCATATCGAAGTATAAAGGTAGCTGTTCCCAGTTTCCTGCTCGACTTTGCTGTAGCAAAGCCAGTCTTTCCCCTTTTTTAGCCAATACAACCCAGTCTGTTGCAATCACCAGTGGTATGTTTTTTTGTGGTTTGAATTCTTGTATTAGTGCAGAATAATTCAACTGCCTGGCGTGGTCAGCTAATACTTTTTTCAATGATAAATGGCGATTGGTTATATGAAAAGCCAGAATGCCTGTTGGTTTTAGTTTACTGAAATAAAGTTGTAATGCTTCCTGCGTTAGTAAGTGCGTTGGGACAGAGTCCGAACTAAAAGCGTCCATAATTAATAAATCAAACTTATTATCCGGCTCTTTAATCAGTGATAAACGAGCGTCACCAACATGCATTTGTATATTTTTCCCGCAGAGGTAAAGATATTTAAAATAACTAGGATTCTTAGCAATTTCTACAACAGTTGGATCGATTTCATAGAAGCTCCAGGCCTGCTCAGGTCGAGAATAGCACGCTAGCGCTCCCGCTCCTAACCCCACTGCGCCGATTACCCATTCCTGGTTATCTTGCTCGTAAGTTTTAAACAATTGCCCTATTGGGCCTGGGCGACTGTAGTAGGTTAGAGGCACTTGTTGTTGGCCAGCGACTAATCGCTGAGCGCCGTGCTTGGTTGTGCCGTGAAAAAATTCGTGATACTTCTCTGGGCGGTTTTGTTCGTCAATTAAAGTACTTTCTCTGACAGAGAGGACACCAAAAAATGTTCTTTTTTGATCTAGGGTAGTGGTGAGTAAGCTGTGTAAGCCCAACGTAAAAATAATAATGACTGCGGTAAGTAATGAGAGGGTGACAGGTTTTGAACGAAAAGCGTAAGTTAAGCCCGCTAGCAAAATTAAACCAGCGCCGATGGTATCGATATAAGGACCTAAATTATCAGTGAATATAAATATTGCCAATCCACTAAAAAATAATAATATTGGAAAAATAGTTTGTAACCCGAGTTGCCGGTAGGTATTTTCACTTTCAGAAGTGAGGTTAGGGCGCAGTAATAGAGCGGCAATAATCATGATTGGGTATTCATAAACGCTGTTAAAAATGAAGGGGGCAATAAATGTATTAAACATACCCCCCAGCATTCCAGCAAATGACATGATTAGATAGTATGTGGTGAGATGATTAGTATGAGGGCGGGTTTTTGCCAGTTCACCATGGCAAACCATAACTGCTAGAAAAAATGCGGCTAGATGAAGCATCAGATCAACCCAAAAGGGTAAGACTGCTGGGTTGATAAATGAATAAGCTATAAAGGGTAGGAGAACTATGGGTTGTATAGTCAGCATACTGCCATGAATTATCTGTCCCCATTTAGAAAAAACAATAATAAAAGAAAGTAAGTATAGTGTTAAAGGAATAATCCAGAGTAGCGGTACAGAGGCAATATCTGTACTGATAAAGTTAGTTAACCCTAATAACAGGCTGGAAGGGACAAAAGCCAGGGCTAGCCAATGTAGTTTTGTAGCGAGTGTGGGTTCAGGTGCCGCATCTGGGTTTTCTTGTGAGAATTCTTGCTTTTTTTTGTAACGCCAGAGTATGCTTGCACAACCGACTATCAATACAGCAAGAATAATATAGCCAATGCTCCAAGTGATTTTTTGCTCGCTCAAGCCGATGTTGGGCTCGATAAAAAATGGGTAGCTGAGTAATGCCAGGAGACTCCCCGCATTGCTGGCGGCATACAAATAATATGGGTCATGACTAGTATGGTGGCCAATGTTGGAAAACCATTTTTGTATCAGCGGCCCAGTTGTAGAAACCACAAAAAATGGTAGTCCAATGGCTAAAAGTAAAGTCCAAAGTATCCACAATGTTGGGTTGTTCTGAGTAGGGGGCTGGATGTTTGCAGGTAAGGCTAAGGGTAATGCAATGCAGCTAATCAAAATGACAGTGACATGAATCAGAATTTGCCTATGTTGGGGCTGGGATGTTGAAAGGTAATGTGCGTATAGATATCCAAGAAATAGTATAGTTTGATAAAAAACCATGCAGGTGTTCCAGACTGCCGGAGAACCACCGAGCAAAGGAAGGAGGGCTTTACCAAACATGGGTTGAAGCACAAACATCAGCGATGCGCTAACAAATAACGTTGTTGCAAATAAGATGATTAGAACGATTTGACGGTCGTTTTGAACAGATAGAGGGTTGTTCATTGTTATTTTTATATGATTGTTAAAATGCAGATGACTGACTTAGTGGCTGCTGAATATTCATCTGCATTTGTTAAGATATAGCAATTATTTTAGTGAGCCCAGATAAGCGGAAAGTGCTGTGATTTCAGGGCTTGACAGATTTGAGGACAGAGCTGCCATGGGGCCTCCTTCGCGTTTGCCTGTTTTGAAATTATCAAGTTGAGTGGCAATGTATTTGGGATGTTGTCCTGCCAGGGCTGGAAAGTTGCCTCTACCTTTTGCATCGCTGCCATGACATCCAGCGCACATGGTAAACTTTTCTTTTCCTTTCTCGATTAAGGCCGGATCACCTCCAGCGCTTCCTAGTTCAAGACTGGCATAATATGCGGCAAGGTTAACAAAATCATCATCTGATAAGCTGGCAACCATGCCTTGCATAGTCGAGTTTTTTCGTGAACCATTTTTGAAGGCTTTTAATTGTGCGATTAAATAAGTAGGTTGTTGCCCGGCTAGATTTGGCCATTGTGAGTTGCTACTGACACCTTTTGCACCATGACAACTAACGCATAGCGAGGCTTTTTTCTCGCCGGTAGAGATGTCAGCAGAAAGGCTTATCGATGCGTAAAGGCTAAGAAAAACAAGTAAGAAGGCTGGCTTTAGTTTTATGAGTGATTTCATTTGTATTACCTCGAATATGTAGTCAAGAATTATTATGGACTTGATTCTAACCTAGAATAATCTATTGCTCACGGATTCTAACACAAGCTTTTGCATTATAACGAGTAGTTCAAATGGCTTTCCCACACTGCTGTTTCTATTCTCGGACAACTCCATAGGAAAGCCTCTCTGCAATGCTATAATACTCAGTCAAGTTTGTAATTGAGGAATATATGTCAGAAAAATATATCTATAAAATTGTATATTTTAATCAGAAGCAGGTCTATGAGCTATACGCTAAACACGTCTACCAGGGCGATATGTATGGATTTGTTATTGTTGAGGATTTTCTTTTTGGCGAAAAAAGCGCTATCGTTGTCGATCCTTCCGAGGATAAGCTTCGTTCAGAATTTGATGGTGTTAAACGATCATTTATTCCTATGCACGAAGTGATCAGAATTGATCAGGTGAAAAAACAAGGTACCCCTAAAATATCATCAACAACAAATGAGGTTAATGGTTCTGGTAAGGTTGCCAATCTATATAAGCCGGATAATTAATGGTTTTTGTGTTTTAGAGGTTGTCTGATTTGAAAATTCTGGCCTGATTTCAGGATTTTTCAGCATCAATCATTGTTTAACCGGATAACCTCTTATTTTACCACGCGTAATCTGGGTTTAACTGGGGGCGTATTTTCTGGTGGCGGTACATTGTCCGAATCATCTTTATCATCAAAAACCATACCTTTGCCATTTTCCTTGGCATAAATAGCGTTAACAGCAACTGTTGGTACGCTGATTTGCATAGGGTTGCCGGAAAACCGGGCATTAAATTGAATCTCTTCATTTCCTAATGACAAGTCTTGAATGGCTTCTGGCCTAATGTTTAGTACGATTTTGCCGTTCTCTATAAAATCGACTGGCAAAATGGCATCTCTATGTTCCGCATCGATAAGTAAATGTGGTGTCATGCTATTATCAATAATCCACTCATAGATTGAGCGGATGAGATAGGGCTTTAGCGATGTCATTTTGAGGCTGGGTTCATTTCTTTTTCTATATCACTCAGGCTGGCAATAAATGCAGGGCGTCGAAATATCCGTTCAGCATATGCAGTGAGTGCTTCTCCAGGAAGTTCTATGCCAAGGCTGGGAAGTCGCCATAATAATGGTGCCAAGGCACAGTCGATTAGAGAAAACTCTTCGTTCATGAAAAAGGGTTGGGCTTTAAACACTGGGTTTGCTGAGATCAAGCTTTCTTTAAGCATTTTTTTTGCACGAGCTGACTTCTTTTCTCCTGACTGTAGTATTTCATCCAATAGTTGATACCAATCCTGATCGATTCGTTTAATGATCATTCTAGCTTTTGCTCTGGATACTGGATCCATCTGGTGCAAAGGTGGGTGAGGAAACCGTTCATCCAGATATTCCATGATGATTCTCGAATCATAAAGAACAAGATCTCTCTCTACTAATGTTGGAGAAATTGCATTTGGATTTAATTCGAGTAGATCTTCGGGAGGTTCTGAAGGGTCATAATATTCAATCTCTGTGGTAACACCTTTTTCGTACATGGCAAAACGTACGCAGTGGCTCATAGCACAATTGGGAGATGAAAAAAGGGTCATGACAGACTTGCGGGGATTATGATTTACCACGAACTCAAAACCTTGTTTATTAGTAGGAATTTTCCATTATATCAAAGTTTATAATTGAACGGAGGCTCTTGGGGTCTGGAAATAAATAACTCATCGTTTTCGAATCCCAGCTTCAGGCCATTTTCGGTCGATCCTCAATCGAAAAATCCTCAACGTAGCGCTACTATGCCTACGGTTTTTCTCAATCAGATCAACCGAAGCTGACCTAAATCTGGGCACGAATTCCAATGACTTATATATTTCCAGCCCCTCAATTTGTAGTTGGCATTTTTTCTCTAAGCTTTAAAAAACGTAGATACCGAGATTGTGCAATTTTACCCGTTTCAGCTGCATCACGGACAGCACAGCCCTTATCTTGAAGGTGTCGGCAATTATGGAATTGGCATTGTTGGATTAATGGTTGGAATTCCCTAAAGCCGAAAGCCAGTTGCTGTTCAGAGAGCTCGGCCAAGCCAAAAACAGCAACTCCGGGGCTGTCGATCAAGGCGCCACCATCAGGTAAATGGTAAAGTGTTGCAGCAGTTGTCGTATGCCGGCCGTGCTTAGTGGTATCGGAGATAGTATTGGTTTTTATCTGTTTGTCGGGAATCAGTGTGTTGGTTAGCGATGATTTTCCAACTCCAGACTGGCCGGTTAGAATGCTGATATGTTGATCTAAAGCCTGGCGAAGCTCCCCCAGGCCGGTATTGGTAATCGTGCTGGTCCTGTAGATGGGGTAGTTTAATGATTGATATACCATCAATTCATTTTCAAGATTGGTTTTCTTACCTAAGTCAATTTTATTAAAAATCAGTTCAGCATCAATGGTTTTATTTTCACAAATAGCGAGATATTGGTCGATCAGTAAGAAATCGCAATAGGGTTCCTCAGCAAAAACGACGAAAACCTTATCAATATTAGCGGCTACTGGGCGAGTTTTTTTATTTCGATCAGGGCGTGCCAAGAGCGAGCTGCGGGGTAATATTTTTTCCACTCTGCCTTGGTCTATGCCAGTTTGGGACCAGAGTACCCGGTCTCCGACAGCTGCTTTTTCAAGCTGCCGCCGGGTTTGGCATAAGATGGTTTTATTAGCTGTTTCTACGGCAAGTCCTTTGCCCAAATGGGATATAACCAGTCCTTCAAATAGCTCCGTCATTACGTTGTTTGTATTTTAGATTCAATATGAGCAATGCGGATCGCAGCCGGTGGATGACTGTAATGAAAGGCCGAATATAAAGGATCGGGTGTTAAGGTGTTGGCATTTTCTTCGTAAAGTTTGACCAGGCCACTGATCATTTTTGACCCTTGTGCATTTTCAGTGGCAAAATCATCCGCTTCAAATTCAAATTTGCGTTGGAAATATGCACTGATAGGTTGCAAGAAAATGGTGAAAACGGGGGATACGAGCATGAACAGTAATAATGCTGCTGCATTTGAAGGTTCTGTAACCCCTAGGCCGTTAAAGAACCATTCTTTATCAATCAACCAGCCTAAAATTGCGAAGCTGATTAGCGTTATTATAGAGGATGCAATCAGCATTTTAATGACATGCTTACGTTTAAAATGCCCGAGTTCATGTGCCAGTACCGCTTCGAGTTCTTCATCATCCAGTGATTCGACCAAGGTATCAAAGAAGACGATACGTTTGTTATTACCTAAACCAGTAAAGTAGGCGTTACCATGACCTGATCGACGTGATCCATCCATAATAAAAATGCCTTTACTGTTAAAGCCGCAACGGGTTAATAATTGTTGGATTCTGTCTTTGAGAGAGCCATCTTCCAGGGGGGTAAATTTATTAAATAAAGGCGCGATGACGGTTGGAAACAACCAACTCATCAATAACGAGAAACTCATTAAGATAGCCCAAGCCCAAAACCACCAGAGTGAGCCAATACTTTCCATAACCCAGAGAATCAAAGCCAGAAGGGGTAAGCCGATGGCAAACATCAAGGCTAGTTGAATCAGTAGATCTTTAAAAAATTGTTTGGGCGTATTTTTGTTGAAGCCGTATTTTTCTTCGATAACAAACGTCTGGTAGTAGCTGGTGGGTATGTCAACCAGGGACATAACCAGCATCAAGGTTCCAATGGCTCCAACACCTGTCAGAATGGGCGACAAGGAAAATGAATTCCATAAATCAAATGTTAGGCTGATGCCACCTCCAAGAGTGAGGAGCAATAGCAATACCAGGCCAATAATGCTGTCGAAATCACCTAGCTTATCCTTCTCTATGGTATAGTCTGCAGCCTTTTGATGTGCTTCCAGAGGCACGGTGTCTTTGAAAGCATCTGGAACCTGGGGCCGATGATCAGCCACATAGCGAGTCTGCCGTTTTGATAGCCAGAACTGGATGGCGTAGGAAAAAGCAAGGGCAGCTAAAAATATAACGGTAAATGTATTCATTATCAGTAAAAAATCCTGGATTGCTAGAATTAGCCATACAGATTAGCCAATGCTACAATTTACCGCAACCTTAATAATTATAAAGGAATAAATAAATGCCTCTAGATTCACAGAATCTTATTTGGATTGATCTTGAAATGACTGGGCTGGACCCGGAAAACGATCTTATTATTGAGATTGCAACCATCGTAACTGACAAAGATTTAAATATACTTGCTGAAGGCCCAGTATTGGCTATTCATCAAGAAGATACGGCGATGGCGGCAATGGATGACTGGAATCAGAAGCATCACGGGCAATCGGGGTTGATTGAGCGGGTGAAAGCAACCAAAGTTGATGAAGTGGAAGCCGAAGGGCAAACTCTGGAATTTTTACAAAGATGGGTGCCGACCAGTAAATCACCCATGTGTGGCAATAGTATTTGTCAGGATCGACGTTTTTTATACCGTTATATGCCAAAACTTGAGGCTTTTTTTCATTACCGAAATCTGGATGTATCAACACTTAAAGAATTAGCGGCACGCTGGGCGCCTGAGCTTAAAAAAGGTTTTGTTAAGGAAACTAAGCACCAGGCGTTGGATGACGTGATCGAATCAATTGATGAGCTTCGATATTATCGGGATACTTTTATCAAGTTCTAATCAAAGCTGAACAGGTTTTATGAATCAAATTGTAGCTATTGCTTTAGGGGGTGCATTTGGAGCAGTATTTCGTTTTTTGGTTTCAACTGGTGTTTATCAGTGGTTAGGCCGTGGCTTCCCCTATGGAACGCTTGCAGTGAATATACTGGGTTCATTTTTGATTGGTTTGATGACAGAAGCACTGATTCTGCAAAAAGTGGCGATTTCCCAGGAATATCGGGCAGCAATATTGGTAGGTCTATTTGGCTCGTTTACAACATTCTCCACTTTTTCCTTGGAAACGTTGTATTTGTTAGAGCAAGGAAACTTACAGAAAGCATCGCTCAATGTTGTGGTCAGTGTTTTGACTTGTTTAATTGCGGTTTGGATCGGGTTGCAATCAGGAAGATTTTTACTTTCATTTGCCGGAGGAACCATTCGGTGGATGGGCTGGGTTTTTCCTTATGGTCTGGTGACTGCAAATGCGATCGGCGCTTTCATTATCGGGCTGGTGATGGCCATTTTATTCAATAAAGTAGATGTGGTTTTGGAGCATAAAGTAGCCGGGATTATTCTACTTACTGGGGTATTTATTACCTTAACCGGGTTGTATTTGATACTTTACCTGCTCGAAAATGGCCACTCTGTAAAAGCACATTTACCTGCTATGCTGAGTGTTTTTTTTGCTAACACATTCATTTGCGGTACTGTTTTATGGATAGGTTTATGGCTCGGCAGAAAACTATAATTTAGGAAAAGGTACTATGTTAGATCCTCGTTTATTCAGAACTGATCTTGATAATATTCAGCAACAATTGGCTCGACGTAGTTTTGAATTTGATGCTAAAGGCTATGAGGCTTTGGAGGCCCGGCGTAAAGATAGTCAGGTTAAAACCCAGGATTTGCAAAATGAGCGTAATACCCGTTCCAAGGCAATCGGCCAGGCCAAAGCCCAAGGCGAGGATATTCAGCCTTTACTGGATGAAGTGCAAGACTTAGGTGATCAGCTAAAAGCTGCGGAAGCAGACCTAGCCGATATTCAGGCCAGCATGCAAGAAATCATGACCGGTATTCCGAATATTCTTGATGACGAAGTTCCAGCAGGGAAAAACGAAGACGATAATGTTGAAATCTTGTGCTGGGGTGAAAAACCAGAGTTTTCATTCCCTGTTAAAGACCATGTTGACCTAGGAGCAACATCAAATGGCATGGACTTTGAGTTGGGTGCCAAAATAGCTAGCGCCCGATTTGTGGTTTTAAGAGGGCCATTGGCAAGATTACAGCGGGCTATTATTCAGTTTATGTTGGATACTCATAATGATGAACATGGGTATTCAGAAGCTTATGTGCCTTTTTTGGTTAATGCAGAAAGTTTGTATGGGACAGGCCAGTTACCCAAGTTTGAGCAGGATTTATTCAAGGTCAATAATGATCCGGGTTTTTATTTAATTCCGACAGCTGAAGTGCCAGTAACCAATATCGTCAGAGATGTCATTATCGAAAACAGCGAAATGCCATTAAAGTACGTTTGTCATACTCCCTGTTTCAGGAGTGAGGCAGGGGCTTATGGTAGAGATGTCAGAGGAATGATCAGGCAACATCAATTTGAAAAAGTTGAATTGGTACAAATTGTGAAACCAGAAGAGTCAACTAAGGCGCATGAGGCACTAACCGAACATGCGGAAAATATCCTGAAAAAATTACAACTTCCATATCGAAAAGTCTTGTTGTGTGCTGGTGACACAGGCTTTTCATCAAGTAAAACTTATGATCTTGAAGTTTGGTTGCCTAGCCAGGAAACGTATCGTGAGATTTCTTCCTGTAGTAATTTCAAAGATTTTCAGGCTCGCAGACTACAAGCTCGCTGGCGCAATCCAGAAACGGGAAAACCAGAGCTGGTGCATACATTAAACGGTTCTGGTTTGGCAGCAGGACGTACTTTAATTGCTGTTATGGAGAATTATCAAAATGATGATGGCAGTATTGCTGTGCCTGATGCGTTATTGCCCTATATGAATGGGGTGGACACGATTTTGAAAGACTAACTGAGAAATCTAAGTATAAAAAAAGGGAGGTTTAAACCTCCCTTTTTTGTTTTAAGCCGAAGGTTTATTATCGGTTGGTTATTTCAAATTCGACCCTACGGTTTTGAGCGCGGCCTTCTTCCGTACGATTGTCGGCAACAGGTTCATTTTCTCCTAAACCTTTGGTTGTCATTCGTGAAGCATCGATACCTTTTACAACCAGATGGCTCTTGACTGACCTTGCTCTACGCTCGGAAAGGTTCTGGTTGTATTCGGCAGGTCCAATGCTGTCGGTATGACCTTCAATCTCGACAGTTAAGCCAGGGTTTTCATTCATCACCTTAACAGCGTTTTGGAACAGGCTGTGGTATTCAGGTTTGATAGTGTCTTTGTCAAAATCAAAAAACACGCCATGATATGCCCAGCAACCATTTTTACCGACTATTGCACCTTTAGGGGTATCAGGGCATTTGTCATCTTTATCAAGAACACCGTCTCCATCTGAATCAAATGGACCAGCAGGGAGGATATTGGATTTGTTAAAAAGAATCCTTTCAACAAAGTTATTCATGCCGCTACTTGATGCAATATCAGAAGCTGCAACGTTAAAACCGCAGCCAGCAACGTCAGGTAGTTTTTGTATGATATATCGTCCTCGGGCATCTTTTTCATTGCCTATCCAGACAGAATAAACACAAAGTCTATCGCCGTATTTTGCTTTTAAGTCTTTCATGGCAAGAATAGGGGATGAGTCAACTAAGCCGTCACTCATAATAAGGAGGGCTACGTTTCCTGTTGTTGATGCGAGGTCTTCCCCAGCAAGTTCTATCGCTCTGTGCAGGGGCGTACCTCCACCTGAGCAGGTCAAGTTATCAATACCACCTGCAAACGATGATTTAGTGTAACTGCCGATATTAAGATTTAGTTTACTGCGTTGCCAGTCTAGGCAAGGACCAAAGCCGAAACTGCGGATACCTGCATTCAGCGTGATATCAGGGATGGTTTTATTCATCCGGTTTAAAATTTCCTTTTCAACTGCTAATTTTGTTGCTTGAGGTGTCATTGCATAGGCAGAACCTTCAAAGGCTTCTCCGGTAGTTCCAGAAGCATCGATGATAGCGTGAAGGTTATCTGTTTTTTGAATGTATTTAACGGTTGCCGAATTCAAGTCAATGGGAGTAGCTTGAAAAGGTTGGAAAGTATTAATTGCCTGTGTCGCACATCCAGATAAAAGCACACTGACACATAAAACAGAATATTTGATTATATTTTTCATTGGTTTCTCTTGCGTTTAGTTCTTAAAATATATCTAACTTCTTAACAATGCAGATTTTAACATTAAAAAACTTATGAAAACATTATTTTAATTTTGATGAACGTGAAATAATATTTCTCAATACATTTATTAATTGGAGAATAAAGATAATGTTTAAATCACTAAAATTGTTTTCAATAGGGATAATATTCGTTATTTCAGGCAATGCATTTGCATTAGAACAACCCAGTTTTGATGAGATCATGCAGCAAGCTGAACAAGGCAACTCTTTAGCGCAAGCAAAGATAGGCTCAATCTATTATTTTGGAAATAATGTTGATCTCGGACCAAAAGCTCGCTTTAAAGAGAAAGCGAGACTAAAAGCAGCTCAATATTTACTTAAAGATATTGAAAAGGATCTAAAACTTGCGGCAAAATGGTTTCAAAAAGCAGCAGATCAAGGATTGATGGAAGCAGAGCTTGTTATGGCGGCATTTTATGATAGTGGCATTGGGGTTAGTCTCAATGTCAGGACTGCCGATAAATGGTATAAAAAAGCGGCTGATCATGGCAGCGGTACCGCCAAGGCAATTACAGGTAAATACAAAGGCAAGCGGTTACACGCATCTAAGGATATACCGCAATCCTATGCATTAGAAATATTGGATAAAAAGTAATAACAAATGAGTAAAAAAACACGATTTGCCCCCAGTCCAACTGGGTATTTACACGTAGGTGGCGCGCGAACAGCATTATTTTCCTGGCTTTATGCCCGTAAGCATGGCGGTAAATTCGTTTTGCGGGTTGAAGATACCGATTTAGAGCGTTCTACTCAGGAATCGGTTAATGCCATTTTAGAAGGAATGACCTGGCTGGGTCTGGAATACGATGAAGGTCCTTTTTATCAAACTGAGCGCTTTGATCGCTACAAGCAAATCATTCAGCAATTATTGGATCAGGGTGACGCTTATTATTGTTGTTGCAGCAAAGAGCAATTGGAAAAGCTCAGGGCGGAGCAAATGGCCCGTAAAGAAAAGCCTCGCTACGATGGACGTTGTAGGGATGTTGCTGATGCCAATCAGAATGGTGAAACGGTTATCCGGTTTAAAAACCCTGATGAAGGAGAAGTGGTTATTCATGACCTGGTAAAAGGTGATATCGTCATTGCCAATAAAGAGCTGGATGATCTGATTATTGCCCGTGCAGATGGCACACCGACTTATAACCTAACCGTGGTTGTCGATGATATGGATATGGATATTACCCATGTTATTCGCGGTGATGACCATATTAATAACACGCCAAGGCAAATTAATATCCTCAAAGCATTAGGTGCTGAATTACCCGAATATGCTCATGTGCCAATGATTTTAGGCGATGATGGAGCGCGTTTATCCAAGCGACATGGTGCTGTGAGTGTCATGCAGTATCGGGATGAAGGTTTTCTGCCTGAGGCGGTACTCAATTATTTAGTGCGATTGGGTTGGTCGCATGGCGATCAGGAAATTTTCTCGGTAGATGAAATGATCGAATATTTTGATTTGGAGCAAGTTAATGTTTCTGCTTCAACTTTTAATAGTGAAAAATTACTATGGCTTAACCATCACTATATCATGCATAGTGATCCTGCCCATATTGCACATCATTTAAGCTGGCATATGGGGAATCTGGATATAGATCCAACGGAAGGACCGGATTTAGTGGACGTTATTAAAGTACAAAGAGAGCGGACCAAAACCTTAGTGGAAATGGCTGCAGCCAGTGCTTTTTTCTACAAAAATTTTGAAGCGTATGATGAAAAAGCAGTAAAAAAGAACTTTAAACAGGGGAGTGCCGAGGTTTTACAAAAATTACACGATGCTTTTACCCAGATCCCAGAATGGGATGGCGAACAGTTGCATCAGATTGTCCTGGATCTCGCTGAGACTATGGAACTAAAGCTTGGCAAAGTTGCCCAGCCCTTAAGAGTTGCAATCTCAGGATCATCGGCTTCTCCACCTATTGATGCAACACTTTCATTGCTGGGGCGTGGAAAAACGCTAGCCAGAATTGAACGGGCGGTTGAATTTATTGAGGCCACTCGTAGCGAATAATTTCTTAATTATGCTTGTCTTAATTGTCTGTCTAATTCATTTTATTTAAGGATCAATAGATTTGGACTAGACATCAATTATTTCCGATGTATAATACCCGTTCTCAATTGCAGGGGCCATAGCTCAATTGGGAGAGCGCAACACTGGCAGTGTTGAGGTCGGCGGTTCGATCCCGCCTGGCTCCACCAATAAAAACATCATTAAATAGTTCTAGTCCCCATCGTCTAGTGGCCTAGGACACCGCCCTTTCACGGCGGTAACGGGGGTTCGAACCCCCCTGGGGACGCCATATAAACTAAGGCTTAGCATTTTTGCTAAGCCTTTTTTATTTGCTTGTTGTTTTTTGTTGCTTCAAACAACCATTATTCCATGGTTCGCGTGGGAACACAGATTGTGACGCTTTCGCGTCAAGGGGATTTACAGTCGGATTTGGAAACAAGTAATAGGGTTGACCCGCTACAGAGTGGTTAATTGCATGCGGAAGCGTCATTACGAAGTTATCTGATCATACCACCAGAGAGGTATTATGTATCAATTTCACCTTAATAAGTAAGCTAAGCTTTAATTGAAAACTCTAGTTACTAATCAGTAAGTAGTTCTTCCGCCTATATAATCCTTAGTATGATCGTCTCTTATATTTAAAAGGTTACGTGGTATATTGTCTCCAGACAACATTGATTTTTTGGTAATAGCAGAAAGTGGCTTATTAGAAACGGTGTCGTGTTTGACTTCTAGAATACGGTATTTGTTATATTCTATTGGTTCCCGTGGCATTTGATTTGCTATTTGCATTGGTTTTTCAGAAATAGCTTGTACGGTGGTGATCGGGTCTGTTTCAGGCTTGAAATGCTTAGCTATTAGAAAAGCAAGAAAGATTGCTACAAAAGGGGTGAGTATTTTTATCATTTACTTATCCTGTTTATGGTTTTATGTAAGTAAATGTAACAAAATTTCACTCATGAAATAATTGTCCAAAAGTACAACAATCATTTTTTGCATGTTTTGGGATGTGTTATGCTGTTGTAAAATAATTGTTTTAATATTTTCTGTATTCTAAACCGTGTTTTCCTTATAAGTGCAAACAATAAAGGCAATTTCGATTCTTGTTGTTGTATTGTTACTTTCTGCGACTGCAAAAGTGCTATTGAGAACCAATCCTGAGATTGCAATTCCAATTATGCTGGGAAGTGCGGCGGTTTTGTGGGTTTTACTGCGATAAGAGGCGCGCGGTGCTGGATATTTTTAGTTGACACGGTTCCTTGCATTTAGCACATCCTTTTGAGCTACCTATATAGGGAACTGAGGGGCCAAAAGGAATTAGTTTAATCTATATTCTGCTCTATTTTCTTGATGATGTCCTGAGCCGTGTCGGTATTGCCCTTTGCCACTTTCACAATCAGGAATCATTACAGTAATGACAAACAGAAATAATATTTTGTTCATATTTCCCACCCCTATAAGTCAAAATAGGAAGATTAAACATTACATTACTTTATATTCCTTTTCAATCATTTATTCCGGGTAAATTGAAAGAGGGTCATATTCGGGAGCTCTAATTTTATTTTTGGCGTAATTTATTTTTACAAACCCTAAATATATTAATCCTTCTGCCGATAACTATTTCAGGTGACTTGTCTCGCTGAGGCTTTCTTTAGAACAACTGTCGTTTGGAAATGAACAAATTTATTATCTTTTTTTCTTTAGCGTTTAGCACTGGCTGCTTCGCGGAATACTTTGAAGTCCCTTTGCTTAAGGCAAACTGGACGGTTGAGACCAGTAAAACGAGTTGCCAGCTAAAACAGGAAATTCCATTATATGGTAGCGCTGAGTTTATTCATCGATCTGGTGATACTCTGCAATTTTCAATACAGGAACAACGTCCCAAACCGCAAGTTATAAAAGCAAGTTTGTCTGCGATGCCTTCGCCATGGCAGCGACAAAATGCTGTTTCACCCCATGATTATCAGGTTTTTCTGGATCAATCTCAAGACATTCGGAGTTATGGCCGACTCGCAGTTTATGGTGATACTGCCGAGAATATGATTGATGTTCTTCTGCAGGGGCAGAGCCCTACTTTTACCTATGTTCGTGCAGCGTCAGATTTGGATATTGTTGAAACTCGAGTAGCCGTTTCAGCGATAAGGTTTTTTGAGCCCTATGAGAGTTTTATTGATTGCAGGAAACGGATGCTGCCCTTTGGAATTCGTGATCTTCAGGATACGGTAATTTATTATAACCCGGGAAATAAGACGTTAAATCATGTAGCCAAACAACAAATAAACAAAATTGCCAGTTATTTAAAAGAAATTAAAAGCAGTAAGATTGTATTAGGAAGCGAAACAGCAATAATGGGTAAAGCTGATAAAAAATGGTTTTCCAGAAGGTCAGCTTTTTTGATCAAGGTGTTGACTAAACAAGGTATTGCCAAAGATCAGATCAAGGTACAGGGAAACTTTGCAGGAGCAAAAGATCACAATACCATCCGGCTCCATATTTTTGGTCCTGATGCGTTGAAATGGGTTTTTTATCGAAAGGGAACTATTCATTTGAATGGTGTAGAGAAAAAAAGGTTAAATCTGTTAGCAAAATATGTTCAGTCTTATTATCGGAGCGGAAGTTTGGTGATTAATAGTCATACCGATAGCTTGGGTTCTAAGTCTAGCAATAAAAGTGTTTCTCGAAAACGGGGTAATGTCATTAAGCGTTATCTGGA
>JAUXDP010000162.1 GCA_030618325.1 Methylococcaceae bacterium
TAGAGATGACTAAACATCCGGGTGCGCCTTCATGGCGAATCGTAGGTACTGAACCGGAAGGTACGTTCTGCCATAAGCCCAGCACGGTTTCCGGAGGTGGCAAATCAGAAATATCGAAATCCATTCAAGATGCGATGATCTATGAGCCACTTTTTGTCAACAATCTGGAAAAAGACCTTGCTTACGTTCAAACCATCTTTAATAAGGACTATGCGACTCGTTTTAGGCAAGGGTTTGAAAATGAAGATCGCGATGCAACTCGCCAGCCGCTTAGCCCGGAACGTAGCCTTGGTTCATGCATCAAGTTGCTATCACCTTCTCCAAGCCAGACAGATGAATACAACAGCTGGGTAGAAGACATTCCACCGCGAATTTTGGCATTGGCATTCTTAATAAAACGCTTTTATCGACCAGAATGGGGCGAGGACTGGCAGCAACATTTATCGGTTGATGAGGTGGATGGCGAGCCAGCAAATGAGCTAAAACTGGATGACCGAAATATTATCGCTTCCTATTTACGGGTCGGCTTTGACCCATCAGGTAGTTGGCGCCGATTCAAAGTTCGTCAGGATTATATTGCTACTGAAAAAATACAAACTGAAGATGATATCAGTGCCTCTGTCGTAGTACCACGCTCTGTTATTTCCAAGTCTGGTCCTGCCAAAGGTGACAGCCCAAGTGTGAAGCTGGTTAAAAACTGCGAATACCGACTGTTCCAACGTCCTGACGATGCTATTATTCCTGGTTATGATAAACAAACTGAAAGTGATCTTGCAGAGCCCGATAATTTTATAGCAAATTTCGAACCTCTTTCCGGTGATAAGCTAGCCGCAGTTGTGGAAGATATCATCCCTTTTACAAATTTCACGCCCCCCATGCGAACGTTATTGTCTAAAGCATATGAGGAAAATCAGGGCTATGTAGTATCAACAGCCCATCCACGGTTAGTTGATGGAAAACCCAGTAAAAACCCACGCTATCTTCAAACCAGGCCTGATTTGACAGATCCAGTGCGCAAATATGTTGCTGATCTGGGTGCCCGCTTACACCGTAAGATTCCGCTGGAAATGCCGGTAAGTTATCCTGTTGATGCCGTTCTTGCTGGACGTCGAAATAATCCATCAGAACCTGGAGTTAGGGCTTTAGCCGTTTACAATCCGATTCATTATCAGGAACTCCCAGAACTGTTTATGGATTTCATTAGTTCGCTTACGGGTAAATCACCGTCTACTACAGGAGCAGGGAGTGAGGGCGCGTTAACCAAAGGCCCCTTCAATGCGTTACGTGCCACGCCTGATCTAAATAATGCGCTGGTGTCGTTTATTTTGACCGGCTATCCCGGCTTTTCCAGTTCAGCTGGCCATATCGGCCCCGATATAAAGGTTGCCCACGACATTAGTCTCCTTATTCCGGAAATCTGGGCACGTCTTGAATTAAATGAGCGTAACCCGGAATATTTGCTGGAACACGGTTATCTTGAAGCTATATGCGACATTGACTATCAAGGGCAAATAGTACTCGCCAGCCGATTAGGCTATCGCATCACGGATCGTTTTGTTCATGGATTCATGGGAAAAATTTTCGACAATCCCAATGCTGTTTTTACAGAAAATATTCTCAAACCTGAAACACAAAATATGGAAGAGTATGTCGATGGCATTAATAATATTGTCGAAACGCAACAACGTGTTGCACAACGGTATCTTGATGATGGCAGTGTAGAGGATGCATGCCCTCCTTTACAGGCTTTACTTAATATTATGGCCACAGGCAAATATCAAGGGATGGACGTACATCACCCTGACATTCGCGCTATGTTTACCCGAGATTATTTGCTTGCTTCAGACTGGTATCAGGAACGGCTTGAAATCAAGCAGAAGCGGGATATTGCCTTGTGGCAACGCCATCTTAAAAGTCTTACCGATTTTATGAATCTAGCCACTCACACAGATGAAGCTGAACGACTGATGATCAATGAACGCCTGCAAATTGCTCATGATAAACTTGAGCATGTGCGGTGTTCAAATTACTTGGAGAGCCTAGTAGGAACTATCGGAGCAGACCCACTAAAACCAGCTCGGCTAAACTAGAACCGTATATAAAAAGCTATCTAACATAAAAATAATACTGGAGGCCCTTCAATGACTTTGCCCGAACGCTCGAATGTTCTGCGACTCTCAGCAGCCGTTTCATTTCTCATTGCCATTGCTATTTTCGCCATTGTCTACCTGGGAACAAATGGTGGCACTATGCTCGTCATAGCTGCTGTTATAGGCGGTTATATGGCGATGAATATTGGTGCCAATGATGTTGCTAATAATGTGGGTCCCGCTGTCGGTTCGAAAGCGTTAACCATGGGCGGTGCAATTATTATTGCCGCTATATTTGAAACTTCGGGGGCACTGGTTGCGGGTGGTGATGTAGTCAGCACGATCAAGAAAAGCATTATTGATCCAGCATTGATTGCAGATAGTAATACCTTTATCTGGTTGATGATGGCGGCACTGATGGCCGGTGCACTCTGGTTGAATATTGCGACAACATTTGGTGCACCGGTTTCGACCACACACTCGATCGTCGGTGGTGTGTTAGGAGCGGGTATTGCTGCTGGGGGTTTTGATATTGCGAATTGGGATACGATGGGTAAAATCGCTGCCAGCTGGATTATTTCTCCATTAATGGGGGGAAGTATCGCGGCTTTGTTTCTTTACCTGATTAAACGTACCGTTACTTACCAGTCAGATTTAATTGTAGCCGCCAAAAGGATGGTGCCCTTACTAGTGAGTCTAATGGCCTGGGCTTGTAGCACCTATTTGATCCTAAAAGGTTTGAAAAAAATATGGAAGGCCGATCTATTTACCGCAGTGGGTATTGGTCTTGCTTTGGCTGTTATAGTGTACTTGTTACTACGCCCGGTTATTGCAAAAGTAGCAGATCGCTTACCAAATGAAAAGGCCAGTGTTAATCGTCTGTTTAATACGCCACTTATCTTTGCTGCCGCCATGTTAAGTTTTGCTCACGGTGCAAATGATGTAGCCAATGCGGTAGGGCCACTGGCTGCAATTAATGACGCTATCATGAGCGGAGGCGTTGCAACCAAGGCCGTCATCCCAATGTGGGTGATGATGGTTGGTGCAACAGGAATCGCCTTGGGTTTAGCTTTATATGGACCAAAGTTGATTCGCTCAGTCGGTTCAGAGATTACCGAATTGGATCAAATGAGGGCGTTCTGTATAGCTATGGCCGCGGCTATCACCGTTATCATAGCTTCCCAGATGGGTTTGCCGGTGAGTTCCACTCATATTGCAGTTGGCGGTGTTTTTGGTGTTGGATTTTTGCGAGAATATCTAAAGACCAACTACGCTGCCCTGGTGGAGGAAATTAAAAGTCATCATCAAGATCAGGGGCACCAGCAGGAAATAGTCTATGCGCTTATTGCTGATTTTGAGCAGGCAACAGTGCAAGAAAAGGCCCAGATTGTAAAAGACATAAAAAAGCAGGGCAAACAATCCGGATTAACAAAAACCGAACGCAAAAGCATGCGTAAAGAGGTCAAAAATAATTTAGTCAAACGCTCAATGTTTTACAAAATAATTGCCGCCTGGGTGATAACAGTGCCTATTTCCGGAATAATGGCAGCAATGATCTATTTTATGATCCGGGGTATGATGCTTCCTTAGTGAGGTAATCTATAAGCCCCTTCTCCTCTAAGAGAGTTTTCCAGATGCTCGAAGTAACCACAGCTGATGCGCTCATCATTGAGCAGACAAAAAGTTGGTTAGAATCTATGGTTATTGGGTTGAATTTCTGTCCTTTCGCCCAACGTGAACTAGAACTAAACAGCATACATTTTGCTGTGGTTCGTACTGATGACACACAATCTTGCTTGGAATCTTTGGCACTTGAATGTGAACGCCTCGATCATAATAAGAGTATCGCTACCAGCCTGATTATTTACCCTGAGCTATGGTTCGAATTTGATGATTTTCTTGATTATCTGGCCATAGCAGAGTCGCTTCTTGAAGCCCAACATTACCAAGGGGTCTATCAACTGGCTAGCTTTCACCCACACTATTGTTTTGAGGGAGAAATACCCAAAGATCCAGCAAATTACACCAATCGTTCTCTCTACCCCATGCTACATTTACTTCGGGAAGACATGCTGGAAGTAGCGCTGAAGCAATATCCTAATCCCGAACAGATTCCACTACAAAATATAAAACGTGCTAGAGAGTTGGGAGAAACAAAACTAAAGGCGATGCTGGAAAGTTGCCGAATCAAAAGTGGTAAATTAGATTAACTTGATCCAAGCAACCACTGATCTTGCAGTGGCAACTTAGGAAGATATCCTTCAAAGAAGATTGGCCATAATCTCCCATAGAGAATCTTGTTCAACAATCTCCTTATCCCAGGAAAATGAGCGAAACGAATAATCTTTTCTAAGTATCTCCATTTAGTCTAGAGTGACATATCCATTAACACTTAAATGTATTATCGAAAGGCCCTAGATTTTCTTATCTTTTTAATATTTTAACAATTATTGGTCTATCTGTGGTTTTTTTCGGTAATGGTAGATCAAAGCTTCACTAACCCCTCATATATGTGGCAGACTACCCCAAACCAAACAATCAACTGACAGGTTCATGCAAAAACCGTTTTCTATAGAAGCCAGAAGTTATGATCTAGCTGGTATTGCTTCACATAATTTTTGGGTACTGCGTAATGGTGACAATAAAGTCATTGCTCAATTACACGGTCTTGCAACAGATCGCAAGACAAATACCTTCAAGCCAATTGGCTATTTCAATGACCAGCTCGGCTTTTATGAATTTAAAACTGCCAAGAATGAACCCACTTTTATTTCAAGAAAACAGCAGTCAGTCACTGTCTATCAAGGCGAAAAAGAAGATGTGTTGGCGCGCTGGAATAAAGCAGCACGTCAGGTTAAGTTACTCAATGATAACGATTTGAATTATTCACCCTTTGGTATTTTCGGCTGGCCTATCACCAATAGTAATTCTGCCTATCATTTGTTTGCTCAGCTTATGGACATTGAGCATTGTTGTTTTCCTGGGGTTTTAGAGCCTGGAATTAACAATGCTTTGAGCTATTGTCAGCTAGATGCATCTTAACAGCTGTGTCAATTTTTATATTCACTTTGCATATACCTCTTCAATCGCTAAAATAGCGTTTGCAATTAAAAGAATAGAAAAAAATTATAGAAAATGTCGGTAATAGAAATTTCAGCTCTTAACTTACAGAAAAGATTACAAAACAAGGTCACTTTATTGCTTTTGGATGTTAGAGAGCAACATGAATTCGAGTACGCTCATATTGAAGGTAGCCAACATATTCCTTTAGGTCAAATTCCCCAAAGAATAGCTGAAATAGAGTCCGGTCATGGGTGTGTTGTTATTTGTCATCATGGAATACGAAGTCAACAAGCCGCTACGTTTTTAGTTAATTCTGGATTTACCAATATCTATAACTTAAGTGGCGGTATTGATGCCTGGTCTGTAGACTGCGACAATACTGTTTTACGATATTAAAAAATTACATAGCTATGTTATTAAAAGAATTTTACTCAGGGCCTGACAATTTAACTAAAATTACGGCTGAACAAGGTAGTCTGTTTGCCAAAGAAATTGCCAATGATTTTAACCCGCTGCATGATATCGATTCCAAACGATTTTGTGTTCCAGGTGATCTGCTTTTTTCTATCGTTTTAAAGAAATATGGTTTAAGTCAAAAAATGAAATTTACATTTTCTGGGATGTTAGGTCATGGTGTAACACTAGATTTTCCGGAAACTGAGGAAGATCAATTTGATATTGTGGGTAGTAATGGCAAAACGATACTTAAAATTGAACGTAGTGGTGAGAAATTAACTAATGATTCAATAGTGGATACATTGAGCCGTAATTACGTAGCATTCTCTGGACATAACTTTCCTTATGTTTTGGTTCCATTAATGGCAAAACAAAATGTCATGATTAACTTAACAAGACCTTTGGTGTTATATAACAGCATGACCTTAGCGTTTGAGCATTTAAATTTTACTCAGCCTGAAGTAGAAATGTTAGAACCTGAACTGACCGTCAACGGAAAACGCGGGGAAGCCCATTTTAATTTTCAGATTAAATCCGAAGGTGAGGTGGTGGGCTCTGGGTTTAAAACAATAGTGATCAGTGGTATGCGTGAATATGAAGAAGGCCCCATGCAGGCATTTGTAGATGAGTATTTGGCCAGAAAAAATACTTATTTAGATTCTATCAATATACCTACGGAGTGATAATCTAATAGATCCCTCAAGAACTCAGCCAGCCTTATATTCAATTTCCCATTAATTGTTCATATAATTGCTCATATTCATGAACGATTGATTTTATTGAATAGTTCTTTTCAATGCGTTGCCTAGCTAATTTACCTAAATTTTGTCGATATACTTTGGGTTTATCGAGTAAATCAATAATAGCATTAGCTAAAGCATCTGAATCAGCCGGTGGTGCTACAAGCCCGGTATCAGCCACTAATTTTCCTAAATCGCCAACATTCGTAACTACACAAGGGATGCTACACGCCATTGCTTCTCCAATGGCATTGGGGAAACTTTCGCCTAATGAAGATGAGCAGGCAATATCCAATGCTGCATTGATCTGCGGAATATCATTTCTTTCTCCAAGCAACAGAAAATGCTCACTACGCCCTATTTCCTTAATCCATTTCAGTATTTGCTTGTTTTGATTATCAACTCCCGCTCCCACTAAAATAAATCGAACATCCATAAATCTAGTTAACACTCGTCTCGCTGCTTGAATAAAATTCTGGTGATCTTTTTGTGGATCAAATCTGGCAATCAGCCCAATAAGGCGGATTTCCTCTTGTATATCAAACTGTTTACAGAATGCTAACTTGGCGTTAACATCTGGATGAAACTTGACTAAATCAAAACCATTACCGATCTGATAAAATAATGATTTTTTATACCCTAGCGCCTGATGTACTTGAGCTGCACGCTCAGAATTACAAATAATGGCATCTGCTAGCCAACCAGAGAAC
>JAUXDP010000056.1 GCA_030618325.1 Methylococcaceae bacterium
TTTTGGATAAACAGTATAGCGGGCAATACGACTCAAAATTTCGCCGGTCAACGGATCAAAGAGTGACAATCGTTCGACTTCATCATCAAACAACTCAATCCTTAGGGCTTCCTGTTCCGATTCGGCCGGAAAAATATCAATAACGTCTCCCCTCACCCTATAAGTCGCACGCCTAAGTTCAATATCATTGCGGGTATACTGCATTTCTGCCAGACGGCGAATAAGGTTACGTTGATCAATTAAATCTCCGCGCACCAAATGCAGCACCATCTTAAAATAAGATTCAGGTTCGCCCAGACCATATATTGCTGATACTGTTGCTACTACTACAGTATCCTTCCGCTCAATCAATGCCTTGGTTGCAGAAAGGCGCATCTGCTCAATATGTTCATTCAGCGCAGCATCCTTATCGATAAAGGTATCTGAAGCCGGAACATAAGCCTCCGGCTGATAGTAATCGTAATAAGAGACAAAGTATTCGACGCTGTTTTCCGGAAAAAAATCTTTCATTTCACCATATAACTGCGCAGCTAGAGTTTTATTGGGCGCTAAGATCATGGCAGGCCGCTGTACTTCCTGAATAACATTGGCAATCGTGAAGGTTTTTCCTGAGCCTGTTACACCTAGTAAAACTTGATGCACTTCACCATCGCTCAAGCTTTCTTTCAATTGTTTAATTGCCGAAGGCTGATCACCAGCCGGTTTAAAACGACTATGTATTTTGAAAGGTTTAGACACTGCTGCTGATAGAGGTTAGAAAGAAAAGTGCTATGCTCACCACTTGAAACGACTGATAAGAGAAACTCTCAAAACCAAACAGTTCTGAGAGTAAACCTAAAAAAATTAAGGGCACCTCTATTAATTCTGGCTGAGCAGCTATGCGTTTAAAATATTTGAGAACAAGGCGAAGATCGCAGTTAATAGCCGGCTATTAACAAGATTTTCAACGCAGTTATCGAATATTTTATGCGTGTAGATGCCAGTCATGAATTAATAGAGGTGCCCTGAGGACGCTAATTGACGGTATTGATCATACTCAGCCAACTATGAACGCGCTTTACCAGAAGATCTTCGTGATTTTGAAAAGACCGTCCGGCCTGATTGATTTTGAATTGTCTATAATTTGGATTATTTCGAGCGGCAACTCGTCTTTTTCTGGTGCTGTCGCTTACCGTTGGAATATCCTCTGTACCGTATATATCAAGAACAGGTATATTGATATTTTTTAGGAAACTCAATGTCTGGGCAGTTTGAATGTTAGTTTCAGGAACAGGGAGGCTAATGGTCACTAGCGCTTTAACTGCTGACGTTTTGGATTCATTGATAAAATGTACTGCCATCAAACTACCCATACCATAACCCAACAAGACAATATTCTTGGTATCGCTGTTTTGTAAATATTCAACTCCCGTTTGAATGCGTTGCATCGCTTCTGGAAATAAGGTGTAGTAGTCAACCGATTTAGCTCCAAATTCCCGCACGGGCATTTGTAACGATAAAGTTGCCCAATTATGTTGTGGCAAAATTGCTCGTAAAGCGTGAATCAAGCGCTTTCGATCGGGATGTTGTCCTTGATCGTGCAATAAAATAATCGTACCTTTGTTTTCAAGAGATTCTGTTTCTGTGTAAAGTGCGAGATATTTATTGTTATCACTCTTCAAGTAGATAGCAGAGCCAAGTTTAATATTTTTTTTGATTTCATCTGCAAATTGATTTTCGCGTTGAAAATCCGAAGCCCACAGGATGCAGCTAAAACAACAACAGTAAAAAAAACTAAATAATTTCATCATAGTTAAAGTAGAGGCTATCTAGTATAAAATGTTCAGTTGAAAAAGCAGTAAAAATCAACCATATTCCGAAAATCCCCGTTTATTTTTAAGCCGACTGCCTCTTAAATGTGTGACGCAGTTCATAAATAAAAAAAATAATACTTCAAAAAAACAACTTTTTGAACTTGATCAAAAAAAAATAGCTACAAATCGCTATTCTTGTGTGCAATAACTTTTATTAATTAACCACAGGAAAATTTATGCCCAACCTTACGAAGGATATTTTTATTGGCTTTTTATTAGTAACAGGAGTCTGGAGTTTTATTTCAGGAGTATTTGTTATTTCTACCATAGTTTTTGCTAGTGCCGCTTTACTAAGCAATATTGCAAGCCCACAGCCAATACTCGAAGAGCAAGAGTAATAATATCATCGTATACAAGGACGTATACAAACCCATCCTTATTACGGGTATAAAAGAATACAATTTTAGCAAATAAGCTCCATCTTTATTTCTGCGACAATATGCCACTTCCATTTTGATACGCAAGTTGCGTATAATTCACCGAAAAAACTAACCCATCAAGGTATATGAAAAAAAATCAACGCTTCTCGATTGAAGGGATGCAGTGTGTTGATTGTGAGAACATTCTCGAAGAAGCTGCACTTTCTCTCTTAGGTGTTCAAAATGCCAAAGCGGACTTCACTACAGAATCCCTGGAGCTGGATTTTGATACCGATGTTATAAATCTAAAAACCATCTGTGAGGCAATTAAAACAGCTGGGTATACCTGTCATTCCTATATACAAAAAAATCATTTAGGTTTTTTAAAGCACATGGCCTTGATCATATTGGCCATTGCTGTTTTTGCCTTACTTTTTCAGTTAAAAAAGACCTTTGCGATTGACTTGTCTCTGGATGATATCAGTGAAAATGCCAATTATGGCTTATTGTTCCTGGTTGGTGTCTTAACCAGTTTTCATTGTGTTGGCATGTGTGGCGGCTTCGTACTGAGTTACTCAGTTTCTGCTGAGAAATCAAAAAAGTCTTCACATATTGGTCATATTTCATACGGATTAGGGAAAACAATTTCCTATACTGGATTTGGCGCTTTATTCGGTTTAATTGGTGGAGCTATTACCATAACGGTGATGATGAAAAGCATCATTTCCGGATTGGCCGGTCTGTTTTTAATTATGTATGGCTTGAGCATGATGGATGCCTTTGCCGGATTAAGGCGTTTTCATATTCGATTACCTAGATTTCTAGTCCATGGTTTATTTAACCAACAGAGAAAGTCATCGAGCCCATTTATTATTGGTCTGTTAAATGGGCTGATGATAGCGTGCGGTCCCTTGCAGGCTATGTATGTTTTAGCTGCTGGAACAGGTAGTGCGATTGAAGGCGCCAAGTTACTAGCTGTATTTGCTGTAGGAACATTACCCTTAATGATGTTATTGGGCTATACAGCCAATATGGTGACAGCCAATATGACCCGGCAATTTCTAAAAATTTCCGGAATAATAATTCTGGTTCTGGGTGCTGTTATGTTGAATCGTGGTTTGGTACTTTCAGGAACGGGTAATGATATTAATTCGTTATCTGCCAAATATTCCCAGAAAATTAAAGCCAAATATATGACTTGGCAACATAGTTTTGCTGATGTTGGTACACATATACAGGCAGGGTACCAAATAATTTATATGGAAGTTGAAGATAAAAAATATATTCCAGATGATTTTACGATAAGAAAAAATGTTCCTGTAAAGTGGATAATAAATGTTAAACAGCTACCTGATTGCAACAAGCAGATAGTGATTCCTTCCCTGGATAAAACAATTGATTTACATCTGGGTTTGCAAATAATCGAATTTACTCCAACAGATACCGGCGTGATCAGCTGGAGTTGTCAGATGGGCATGATACCTGGCGTTTTCATTGTTTCAGAATAGCCGGTTAGGCTCTTTCAAATAATATTTAGAAGCGATAAAGCAAGTCATTGTGTTATTTTGCTGAAAAATATAGCTTTTTCTCTATGCTTAGCCTGATTTTGACGATAGAATATGCACGGCATTTCGACTAGTCATACCTTCGCATCACTCAAAATCTAGACGCTAGTAGTCCGGTACTGTTGTATTGACGAGTATAAAAGTCTTTTAAGCCCTTTCCAAAGGAAGAGGGTTGGGTGAGGGGGAAATAAATAGCATGTAATTCATTTTTCTTTTGATTAATAAAGAGAATTATGAAGAAAAGAATTGTTTATTTCTCCTCACCCAACCCTCCCCAGCAAGGGAGGGCTTTTAAGTGCTTTACCTCAATAGATCAATGCAGGCTACTAGTGGTGCGAAACATACATTTATTTAATAATTCAATTGGAGGATAGGATGGATATAGCTGTATTTCAAGCTATTGGACCCATTTTGGGGGGCATTGGTTTAATCATTGCCTTCATAATTTACCGTATCATTTTGTCGCATGAAGTAGGCTCTGAAAAGATGAAGGATATTTCAGATCTCATCCATGATGGCGCAATGGTTTTTTTGAAATCAGAATATAAGATTCTGTCTGTTTTTGTTCTGCTAGTTGCAGGGCTTATCTTTTTCCTAATTGATCACGGTACCGCCTATGCATTTTTGGGGGGCGCTACCTGTTCTATGTTTGCCGGGTTCTTTGGAATGAAGGCGGCTACTAGAGCCAATGTTCGCACTTCCTACGCTGCAAATCAGAAAGGTATGGGTGCTGCATTATTAATAGCTTTTGGTGGTGGTTCTGTGATGGGGTTAGCAGTTGCTTCACTAGGTTTAGTCGGAATAGCTATAGCTTTTCTGTTGGTTGATGCAAGCACTGTTTCTAACTATAAAGTACTCAGTGGTTTTGCCATGGGTGCCTCATCAATTGCCTTATTTGCTCGAATAGGTGGCGGCATATTTACCAAAGCGGCTGATGTGGGAGCTGATCTTGTCGGAAAGGTCGAGGCGGGTATTCCTGAAGATGATCCGCGTAATCCTGCAACCATAGCCGATAATGTCGGCGACAATGTGGGTGACACGGCTGGAATGGGGGCGGATATTTTCGAATCCTATGTAGGTTCGGTGATAGCAACCATTGCCATTGCCGCAACATCGACAAATTTCCTCGATATAGCAGAAATGCAACAGAAAGCCATCTTGCTGCCACTTGTTCTAATTATGATAGGTTTAGTGGCATCTATTGTCGGTGTTTTGGCCATGCAAGTATTGAAAAATATTAATCCAGCACATGCTCTTGAAGGGGTAACCTGGATTGCTGCGGTCGTATTTTTGTGTGGTGCTTACTTTGTTATAAACCATTTTGGGATACAGTTTAATCATGCCGGTGGTGTGACATCAATTAATGGACCTTTTTATGCCGTTTTAAGCGGAACCATTGTTGGTATTTTTATCGGCCATGTAACAGATTATTACACCTCTAAAAAACCTATTCATGCCATTGCTGATGCGTCAAAGTTTGGATCAGCGACCAATATTATTGCTGGGTTGGGGCTGGGCATGAGATCAACTGTATTCCCAATTCTGGGGATTTGTGCTGTAATTTTCCTGGCTTATGATAATTCAGGATTGTATGGTATCGGCATCGCTGCAGTTGGCATGTTGGCAACTACTGGAATTACCATGTCAGTTGATGCCTATGGACCCATTGCTGATAATGCCGGTGGGATCAGTGAAATGGCAGAACTTGGAGAAGAAACTCGTAAAATTACCGATTCTCTCGATGCGATAGGTAATACCACTGCGGCTATTGGTAAAGGCTTTGCTATTGGTTCTGCAGCACTTACGGCCTTGGCTTTGTTCTCGGCTTTTGCTGCAGCAGCCAATATAACGACTATTGATTTGTTAGACCCGTTAGTCGTCATTGGGTTGTTAATTGGTGGTACTGTGCCATATTTAGTGGCCGCGATGACCATGGACTCAGTAGGTAAGGCTGCTCAAGATATGGTTGAAGAAGTACGCCGTCAATTTCGTGAAATTCCCGGTTTGATGGAAGGAAAGGCAAAGCCGGATTCTGGGCGTTGTATAGAAATTTCAACCAAGGCTTCATTAAGAGAAATGATTTTGCCGGGAATAGTAACAATTAGTACTCCTGTCCTGGTCGGGTTTGCACTAGATAAGCAAGCATTGGGTGGACTACTTGCTGGTTCGTTAGTATCGGGCGTTTTATTGGCTTTGTTTATGGCTAACTCTGGGGGGGCTTGGGATAATGCCAAAAAATTGATTGAAGGAGGGCATCTCGGAGGTAAAGGGACCAAAATTCATAGAGCTGCAATCTCTGGAGATACTGTCGGTGATCCTTTTAAAGACACATCCGGTCCTGCATTGAATATTGTGGTGAAATTAATGGCGGTTGTTTCGCTAGTGATAGCGCCATTTTTGTAATTCTTCCTAACAGTTGTAAACTTACCTCAACCATGAGGCAAGTTTACAAACTCTAGCAAACATAGCTATTCGGCCACCTGCAAAGGATTTATATGAAGTCCATTTTCAATAAAAGTTTTATTACCAATTTCTTGGCGGTAGTTCTGATTGCTATCGGTTATTGTTCGCCAGTTTATTCAGGTCTAATAAAAACAGTTGGTTTTTTTGCACTATCCGGAGCCGTCACTAACTGGTTGGCTATTCACATGTTATTTGAAAAAGTACCTCTACTGTATGGTTCTGGAGTGATTCCAAATCGCTTTGAAGAGTTTAAGGATTCTATTAAAGCGTTGATGATGGGGCAGTTTTTTACGGTAGAAAATATTGAACAGTTTATCGAAACTGAAGAGCACGAAGGCAGCGGAGTGCTTAATCTGGAGCCGTTGTTAAATGCGGTTGATTATGAGCAGATTTATGCAGGTCTGGTTTCATCGATCATGGAGTCATCTTTTGGTAGTATGTTGCAGATGATGGGGGGTGAAGAAGCATTAGTTCCATTAAAAGAACCCTTCACCCAAAAAATGAAATTGATTTTGGTTGAAACAGTTGAGTCGGATCGCTTTAAAACAGCGCTACAGCAAGGGCTAAATGCCCATAAAATTGGTGAAGACATTATAGCAAAAATTGAAACCGTGATTGACAAACGGCTTTCTGAATTGACACCTCAAATGGTTAAAGAAATTGTCCAGGAAATAATCCGGCAACATCTTGGATGGCTAGTAGTTTGGGGTGGGATTTTTGGCGCTTTAATGGGTGTCGCCTATCATTTCGCCCTATGAAGCTACATTTTGAAGAACATGGTCAGCAGGGAAACCCGACATTGGTTATCTTGCATGGCTTTTTCGCTTCATCACGGAACTGGCGGCTTATAGCAAAAAAATTAGCACAAAATTATCATGTTTATGTGCCGGATTTGCGTAATCATGGCTTATCGCCCCATGCGACAGAAATGGACTATCCAAAGATGGCCACTGATGTTAAAACGTTTCTAGCAGAGCATGAAATAGTAAGACCTTTTCTAATGGGCCACAGTATGGGCGGGAAAGTGGCAATGTGGCTAGCTTTGAATAATCCTGACTTAATACAAAAGCTTATCGTTGTTGATATTGCTCCTGTCACTTATCAGCACAGTTTTGAAAATGTCATTAAAGCATTATTGGGTTTGCCTCTGGCAGAGATTCGCAATCGTAAGCAAGCTGAAGATTTGTTGGCTGAACCCTTGCCGGATTTAAGTTTTCGACAATTTATTTTACAGAATTTAATTTTAAAAGAAGGTGAGTATTGCTGGCGCACAGATCTAGCGATTTTTCAGAAGGCGGCTCCAGCTATTATCGCCTTCCCAGATAGCGAAGAGTTAGCCTCGTTTTCAGGCCAAAGCATGTTTGTAATTGGAGAAAGATCAACCCATGTTAAAGAGCAACATTATGAAAAAATCGAAACTCTTTTTCCGGGAGCTGCGATTGAGACTATAGCAAACTCGGGGCATTGGCTTCATGCCGAACAGCCAGAGCAATTTTTAGCTTTAGTAAACCGCTTTACTACCTCTAACAGTTGAGCAGCCTGGTTAAAAAAACTTAAGCGGCAGGTGCTTGGTGTCCAATTATGGAAATCTCGCTATAACCGGTAGGAATTTTTACAAAACTGGGTTTGCCAAGTTCGCTGTAACCACAAACAGGGCATTTCATTACGTATGAACTGAGTTGTTTACTTTCAACGCCTGAGAATTGTGTTGTCAGTGCCGTTAACTGTTGAATATTTACCAGATCAATTTGGCAATATCTGCATTTATCTCTTTCTGTATGTGTATTCATAATGAAAACCCCCAAACAATACGGGTATAAATATTTTTAATCGAAAATATTGGTTTTTCAGCACCCTCATGATCCAATACACAATAGAGTGTAAGTTGTAGAATCTACAAACTAGAGGTGTGTTTAAGAGATAGTATGGAACAAAGTTTCTTAATTACTCCTTAAAAATAAGTTACTTTTTTTATTTTGTGAAGATGCTCTAACTTTCGCGCTCAAGAACGCACTGATCAAGAGGGCGAAAGATGAAACATAATTATGGTCGAAATTATAGTTTATAAATAATGCTATGATCTTCTTTAAGGTCTTTGCGTTTCTTTTTGGTTTTAAAAGCCTGGTCCGTTTTTTCTTGTGCGAATTTAGCAACCATTTCATCCCAGGAGGAATGCTTAACATAGTCTTTAAATCCAGCGGCTTTGCGTTCCTGAAATATTTTTTTGCCGACTTCTATAATTTCCTGAGGTGTTTTGCCATCGACCTGATCAAGAAATTCACTGTTATCACGATGTACATCACGCATAGACCAAAAAGAAATTTCAAAAGCAATACGATCTTCTGCAGATAAACGGTTTTTCAGTCCCCTGACAGAGCGATATGCTGTTTTCATAGAAGTGCCGTTAATTTGTTGGCCCCTGCCGCAACTGACAGTGAGAAGGCAGCTGAAAACCACCAAAAATATCAATATCTTCCTCATAAAATGAATCCCCCTTTGTTTATTATTAGAAAAAAACAGTAATTACTTTATTGTTATTATGTTTTTTAGATTGCCAATGTTTTACACTGTTACTTGTTGAAACAAAGTAAAATACTCGGCTATTATAAACCTTTTCGCCAGGATGCCATGTTGGAATTTATCCAATTATTAAAACAGCGTTACCAGTCAATTCTACAAGGTGGGTTTGTAGAAGATTCAGTTAGTGAAATATATCAGGACAGAGTTGACTCTCTTAACCTTGCTGAGGCATTCCTCAAAAAAGGCTTGCTCAATACCGAACAAAAACAACATCCGGTGCAGATTGCGGTGATAGGTCCGACCCAGGCAGGTAAAAGTTCGGTAGTAAATCTGCTATTGGATAATGGTGCGGCAGGGGTCAGCGCGTTAGCCGGGTATACGATGCACCCTCAAGGTTTTGCTGTGGACTTGCAAAACCGAGGCTTTGCCTGGCTGGAGCAATACTATGGTGATTTCAAAAAAGTTGAACAAAGCCAGTTAGGCAATGAAAATCATGACTGCTTTTCACTCACTTATGTAGATTCGAAGACCTTGCCCAGCTGTGTGTTATGGGATACAGCAGATTTTGATTCTATTGGTGCTGCTGAATATCGTGACGGGGTCTTGAAAACCATAGCTCTAGCCGATGTTATCGTTCTGGTTGTTAGTAAAGAAAAATATGCTGACCAGTCAGTTTGGGAGGTTATGAATCTTATCGAGTCATTGAATCAACCGACCTTAATCGTCATTAATAAACTGGTCAAAGATAGCCAGGCGATTATTTTGCGGTCCTTAGAAGAAAAATGGCAGCAAGCCCGGAAAGATGATTTCCCTAAAACCATCCCGCTACACTATCAAAAACAAGGGGCACCATCGGCACAGCAACTTGACAGGCCGCTTATCAGCAGGATGTTCGGTAAACATAATCGTAACAAGCAACCTGACCATCAAATTCGTTTTCTAAACCAGCATTGGTCGGCCTGGACTGAACCCGTTGTAGCAGAATTTGTGGTAGAGAAAGAATGGCAAGAGATTATTGATCTTTGTACAAAAGATGCTTTGAAAAATTATCAACGGGATTATTTAAATCACCCCAATCATTATGAAACTTTTCAAAATGCACTTGCTAATTTATTGACCTTGCTAGAACTCCCTGGTATTGCCAAGGTGATGGCCAAAACCAGACGAGTGCTTACCTGGCCGGTAAGAACTCTCTTTGGCATCAAGTCAGGTCAAAGACGGCAATTAGCAGAAGATAGCCATGAAGTTGCGGTGCTGAATCAGATTGCTGAACACACCTTGATTCAACTGGCTGAAAACATATTGGATAAAGCCGATAAAGAACCAGAAAAAAGGCAGTGGTGGAAAGAAGTTAATTTAATTCTGCGCCAGCAACGCGAACAGGTTCTGGAAAATTTTAAAATATCAGTTAATCAGTACCACGAAGAGTTTCAGGAAGAAGTCGAAGCAACGGCGCAACGCTTATATAACAAGCTGGATGACCAACCTGTGCTTCTGAATACTTTACGGGCCACTCGAGTGACCACTGATGCGGCGGCATTAGCTCTGGCACTCTATACCGGAGGAATCGGTTTGCACGATTTGATTATCACACCCGCTATGTTATCGATAACATCGTTACTGGCTGAAAGTACCTTGGGAGGCTATATGAATCGGCTCGAAGCAGAATTAAAGAAGACCCAGCTTGATACGGTTAAGCAACGGCTTTTTATTGAAGTTTTGCAACAAACACTCAGTCAGTTTCCAGAACAGATGAGCAAAGGCCATTATTTCAATATCTCCCAATCCCAGCTTGAACAAGCGGAACAACAACTCAAAGAAAAACCTCATGGATTACGATTATTCTGATTTAGTTGCCCAGGCAAAACAATGGGTTAATGAAGTCTCCAGTGCTGGATGGATTTCTGAGCAAGATGCTAAACCCCTGCTTGAATATGATGAACGGACACCGGACTCATTATTTAGCGATAGCCAATCTCGCCCACTAATTGTTGCCTTTTTGGGAGGCAGTGGTGTTGGTAAAAGCACCTTGTTAAATCGCCTGGCTGGGGACGATATTGCCAGGACGGGTGTAGAAAGACCCACTTCAAAAGAAGTTACGCTGTACCATCATCGCTCCGTTGAATTGTCAAAACTACCGGAAGCGTTGCCGATTGAAAAAATCAAAATGGCAGCCCATGATGATGACAGTAAAAAAAACATCATCTGGATTGATATGCCAGATTTTGATAGTACCGAGGCAAAAAATAAAGAGCTAGTATTAGGCTGGTTGCCGCATATAGATGTGCTGGTTTATGTGGTGAGCCCTGAACGCTATCGAGATAATAAAGCCTGGCAGATTTTGTTGGCAGAAGGTGGACGCCATGCCTGGTTGTTTGCTTTAAACCAGTGGGATAAAGGCCAACCGGAACAATATGATGATTTCATCAAGCAACTGAAACAAGCCGGGTTTGATAACCCAATTGTGTACCGAACCAGTTGTGTGTCAGAACCCGAAAAAACACAGCTAGATGAATTTGCAACCCTGCAACAGACCATAGAATCACTAGCAAATGAGCATACTATTGGGCAGCTTGAATTGCGAGGCCTGCAAGTCAGAAAAATTGATTTAAAGGAAAAGTTACAGAGCAGTCTGGACAAAATGGGTTCAACGGATGCTATTCAACAACTGGTCCAGTATTGGCAATCCAGTTGGCCCATGACAGTTGATGTCCTACACAAAGGGTTTGATTGGCCCTTGCAGCAGATGGCAAGTATTTATGCAAATCGAGCGGGCCATTTACTAAGCAAAATAAAAAAACCGAGCAATGCCGAATCAGAGCCAGAAATAGAAAAGTCTGTGTTATGGGATGAGTGGGCACAAGGCCGTTATACCGATAAGCTAGATGAATTGATTGTGAAAGCGGATCAATTACAACTACCCATAAAACCCATAAAGCAGGAGCTTTTACCCCACAGGGAAAAAGCAGGCCGAACTATTCATTCGCAAACGGAATTGGCCGCTCGGCAAGCATTAGCCAATCCTGGAAACAAAATACAACGTGTCTTTTTGAAATTTGCCCGCTTTTGTGAATTCGTACTGCCACTAGCGGCAATTGGTTGGGTGAGTTATCAGGTGCTGAAAGGGTTTCATGACAGTAACACAACTGACCAAGCCTATTTAAGCACCGATTTTGCTGTTCACAGTGGCTTATTGCTAGCGCTATCCTGGTTGCTACCCTTTTTTCTACGCAAGCAATTAAAACCGTCCTTAGAAAAATCTGCTCTGAAAGGGTTAAAGCATGGTTTAAGTCAGGCTATGGCGACCATTGAAGTGGATATTGAAACGGCCCTCAAACAGATTGCCGAACAAAGAGAAAAATATGTCGCCAAAGTGCTTCCTATTTTGGAGCAATGTAAAGAAGCGTCAACTACCAAACTAGAAGGGGAGGGTGAGGCTTTGAAGAGAATGTTGATTCAATAACATGGCTATGAACTTACCACAGGTCATTTTCTATTTGGCTTTCAATTGCTTCTCGATGTTATTAATTAAATCTGTTCTTAAAAGTCCTCTCCTGGTGGAGAGGGTTTGGGTGAGGAGATAATAAAAAGCATGCAATTCAATATTTCTTTTTGTCTCTTGATTAATTAGAGAGGTTTTAAGAAAAATATTGTTTTGATTTCTCCTCACCCCGCCCTCTCCATCAGGAGAGGGCTTAAGAGCCTTGTCTATATTAATAGATAGGCTACTAAATTAACCTGTGGTTTGTTAATAGCCATGTTCAATAAAATCACAAGCTTTGCATTGACTCGTAAACTGTTTTATTATCTGCGCAATCAATTTTTTTCCCAGAGCACATCCAGTAATGTTAAATTCACAGCCCCTCTCTTTAAAATCAATGTTGGAGCACCCTCAATTTGTTGAAGGTGAATTCTGGGTACGGAAACAGTATCAGCCAGAAGAGTTAGTTATTGTTGAAGGGGAAAAAGGCAATGAAATCTATGTTATTTTGAGTGGCAAGGTCACAGTATGCACCAATGTCAAAATTTCTGAAGACAGGCATATGCTGTCAGGGTTATGTGAATTGCTTGATGGCGAAGAATTTTCCCACGCCTGTTTTTTTGATGATGAGCCCCATAGTGCAACAGTAAAAACGGTAGTCCCTTGTGAACTGGCCGTGATTGATGCAGAAAAATTAAAACAGTTTCTTGAAGAGCATTCGGAATTAGGTTTCCGTCTTCTGTTTCATTGGTTCAAAATGGTTCTACCACGTATCAGACAAGGAAATAAGCGTTTTTCCAGCATGTTCAGCTGGGGATTAAAGGCGCATCATATAGACTCGGATATTTAATCTTATTCATTACTTGAGTAGAATCAAAATTACAATATAATTTTCCAGATTCACTCTGAATCAGCACAGATTATTCAAAAAAATGGAATTTTCATAGCAAGATACAGTCTATTACGTTACACTTAAAATGATTTTGGGGGCGACCTGGCTTCGACGTGGGTAGCAAAACCTTGAGTGCATGCCGTGGACAGTACACCACGTAAAATCTACTGAACTTAAAGTATTCGCAAATGACGAAAACTACTCAATGGCTTTAGCTGCTTAAAAACAGCACCATTCCTCTGACTGTGTGTGCTTATGCGTGCGGAGTTCTTCGGAACATTCAGAGGTCATCTCACATAAGATCGCGCCAAGACTTAGTTCGGAGTCAAAAGCGTTAAAACCAATCGAAATCGCTGTTAGTTTTCTTGGCCCGACGGGTAGCCAACAGTTAAATCAAAGCGCGGGATAAGCATGTAGACCTTATGGCGGAGTGCTTGCGGACGGGGGTTCAATTCCCCCCGCCCCCACCAAATTAAAGTTTCACAAGAAACAATAAAGCCCCGAAACACCTTGTTAACACTAGGTTTTCGGGTTTTTTTATGCCTATAGCATCCTATAAGGTTTCATAAAATCTTAGCTTTTTAGTAAC
>JAUXDP010000303.1 GCA_030618325.1 Methylococcaceae bacterium
CACACTAGCTACTGCCAACACAGCTAAAAATCTTTTTGAACCCACTCTACGTTCATATAGTGATGCCAGTCCTATTCCCGAAACATTCTCAGCAACATGGTATAAGTCCGAGTGAATAAATAAATGCGTTATTGCCTGTATTGGCCAGAATCTCGCCATTTCCCAAACATTGTTAAGAGCTAGCAAAGCATAAAGTTTTTCATTGACTACTAATAATTCAAAGTCACTCGTAAATAGGAAAATAATTAGGAATAATAGTCCTGAAAAAAATGATGCCTTAATTGCGCTAAAATTATCAGATAATGATAAAGGATCTGCTTTAATGCTATCGGGTAACGGTCTATAAAATAGTAATATGCCGATGTAAATTGCTGATATAGACAGAAACAATATCATTTAAGCAACGTAATACTATTCTCGATATGTTGCTGAGTAACATCATTTAACTTGGCCACCTTTTCTACGCCTTTTAACTGTGCTTTCAGCTTTAAGCTACGGCCATTTTTAAACTGATATTTCATGGGTCTTTGCAATATCCCTTTACCGATTTTTACGTTTTCTATTTCATCGTATTCAAAAAAATCATGGTTAGAAAATTTCCCTAATAAATTTAATCGATGAAAATGTATGCCTTTAGTTGTAACACCAACAAAATAGAATTTCATGCTGAATGCAGCAAAGGGGCCTATCAGAAAAAAAAGCCATATTTTGAACGGTTGTTGTGCAGAAAAAAAACCTATCAGTGCATCATCTTGTTCTAAATTTTGTTGAATATGTACTTTTGCTGTGTCTTTATCCATTGATTTTTTAATTTGGGATTTATTCGAACAACCCCTTTATTGCCTCGCCGGCTTTATCAGTCAATTTCTGTTTCTCTTTGCCCAGGGCCTCATTGGCGTGCGCTTTAGCTGCTTCCAGAGTAATCTGAGCCAAGAGCTTGGTCATCATTTCGACGGCAATTTCACTACCGGTCGCACCACCTTTGGCTTGGCCAATACTTTGCAGGCGAATTACCGGAAGTTCCACTTTAGTTTTTTTATCGGGCTTGATTTGATTGAGCAAACTGAGTTGTCCACGTTCAAAACTGAATTTTTTGATAATCAGAAGGGTTTGCTTAGTTTCCTTGGTCTCTGTCTGTTGATCCTTTTTCCTGTTAGTTTCTTTATCAGCACCCGATTTAGAGGATCGGTTAATATTATCTTTTAGTACAGATAAGTTCGACCTGCCTGTTTTATCAAGCTCTAAGCTGACTTTTGGATCACGAACGATGATTTCATTGATGACTATTGGACTGTTTCCCAGCGACTTAATGTCTATACCGACGACAATTTTATCCATCGCAAAAATATAGGGTTCTGAATAGCCATCGGGGTTGGCAATGGTCAAGCCGGAAATGCCAGCTTTGCCATTGGCAAGATCCACATCCACATTTCTTACATTGACTTCAGTTTGCAACACTTCACTGCCAACATTCTCTATTACCCTAGCCACGATACTGTCCAGGTTACTAAATAGCAACCACAGAACCAGACCGATAACCGGCACCAGGATGGCTAATCCAATCAGCATTGATTTACCAAGTTTCATAAATTTTCCCAAGTGTGAAATTCCAGACGTTATTATTTTTCAGTAGAAGTGAAAAACCATAATAACTTGCAAAACAGGAACGGATATTAGTATCCTTCAAGTCCCTGATGCTATCATGATTTGAAAGGTGGAAAATAAAGTTTGAGCGATATGCTGGCAAAGGCCAATATCCACAAAAGAGGAATTTTTATGAGTAAATTGAACAAACTGTCACTCTGGGTGTGATTCAGCATTTTCATCGCTCCGACTTAATGGGTTTTGGCTTTAACTGGGGCGATCCATCAAACAGGGCGTTGCGCCATCAATATACGACTGAACTATTTTATCGATGGCAAATGGCGGAAAATATTGCCATCACTCCCAGTATTCAGTGGCTGCATGATCCTGCATTGAATACAGAGGAAGATGACTTATGGGTATTTGGCTTGCGAATGCGCTTTAGCTTGTAGGCGCAATATTAATTAATGCTTCCTTGAACTTTTTAACTCAATAAAAAAATAACACTATGTCTGAATCAAATAATAATCCAAACGATGAATTCACGAGAAACGCAGTTGATGCCGCGATACGCATTAGTTTGATAGCATTGCTGGCATACTGGTGCTTCCTGATTTTCAAGCCGTTCCTGATTCCTGTGCTATGGGCAATTATTATTGCGGTAGCGATTTTTCCACTGTATCAGAAATTCGAAGCATTATTTGGCGAGAAAAAGAAAATAGCACTGGCTTTGTTTACCTTAATAGCCTTATCTATATTGATCGTGCCCAGTGTTATGCTGATCGGTTCAATGGTTGAAACAGCCCAGGAATTAGCCGGGAAAATGCAGGAAGGGGCATTACAGATTCCCGCACCGTCGGAAAAAGTTGCCGACTGGCCTATAGTGGGTGAGTCGTTGTATAAATTGTGGAACGGCGCTTCAGTAAATTTAATGGATACCTTGTCACAATTTGCGCCGCAGCTTAAAACTGCCGGTACATGGCTATTGACAACGGTTGCAGGCGCTGGAGGAAGTGTGTTGCAATTTATTATTTCAATTATCATTGCCGCGGTGTTTATTGCCAATGCAGATAATGAAAAACTGTTTTCACATTCATTATTTGTACGGATTGCCGGGGAGACTGGCAAAGGTTTTGCTGAACTTGCGGGTGCTACCATGCGTAGTGTTGCTCAAGGTGTATTGGGTGTGGCGTTTATTCAGTCGATCCTGGCAGGTATTGGTTTACTGGTTATGGATGTTCCGGGCGCGGGTTTGTGGGCCTTGCTAGTATTGCTTATCGCTGTTATGCAGTTGCCACCCATATTGATCTTGGGGCCGATAATGATCTATGTCTTTTCCGTCGCTGATACTGTGCCCGCCGTTCTTTTTATGATCTGGGGTTTTTTGGTCAGCGGTAGTGATGCTTTCCTGAAACCTATGTTTCTTGGTCGGGGTATGGATATCCCGATGCTGGTGATATTGATTGGCGCGATTGGCGGCATGATGATGTCCGGCATCATTGGATTATTTATCGGAGCCGTGGTTCTGGCCATCGGTTACAAGTTGTTTATCGCATGGCTCTCGCAGGAAAATTGATAAACAACAATACACAAAATTATTTTTAAGGCGTTCTAAATTAATTTTAAGCGCAAAACTTTGTAACTTCTCATTATCCACTGGCAGCGGTAGTTC